>JADLAJ010000108.1 GCA_020848255.1 Chitinophagales bacterium | reverse complement strand
TTCAAATTGAATGGTTCTTCCAGTTAAAACATCTTTAATTCATATAGTAACTATAATATGTAGTATCGCTGGTTGTTAGTATGTCTCCAGGCTGTGAATATGACGTATTAATTCTTTTTGTAACCAAACCATTTGCATCTACTTCATATTTGTATTCTCTGGTAGATTTCAAAACATTGCCAGCAAGTGTGTTATAAGTAAGTCTCTTTGTTACCAAATGTTGATTCGGTTTGCCATATCTTTCTTGCAATGCAAATTCAAATAATACATGCAATGGTTTACTTAAATCAAATTCAAAAACAATGGAATCTCTTTGATTATCTGCTGGTGTTGCTGGATAATAAATGTCATAAATCCAATATTTAAAATCACCTGCGGCAGTATAAAATTTCTTAACATCATTTATGTAACTGTTATAATCATTTATGTCTCGGATAGCAAAACCATTTGCATCAAAATAACTTTTACTTCTGTTGTTAAAACTCATAGTTGGAATATATGTTAAGCGCGAAGAATCTATAAATCCCTGTGCGTTTAGTATACTAATACCTTCATGAGTTTTAACACTGTTTGAATAAAATTCTAAATCAAATTGGTTTCCATTTTTAATGTATTTTCTAAGATATTTTGTTGTAGTGTTATTATACGCAGAATATTCGTCAGTATTTTCGCCATTATAGTAATAGATGGTTGTGTCTATAGTGCCACGATGTCTTATCGCTTGTTTTATTTTGTATTTTGAATAATCGATATTATTAGAATCGTTTTCTTTTTTACAAGCTATTGCTGAAAGTATAACTATACAAAGAATAGTTATTTTTGAAATTCGCTTTTTCATATTTTTAGTTTAAAGTGATTAATTGGTTCTATAATTTTATAAATTCCACGCGTCTGTTATTGGCTTTTCCTTCTGTTGTATTTGTTTTGTCAACTGGTTGCGATTCGCCTTTGCCATCCGTTTCCATGCGATTATTGTTAATGGAAAACTCCTTGTTCAAGGCTGCTTTAACTGCTTCTGCTCGTTTTTTAGAAAGTGTGAGATTTGCAGGTTCATCGCCGTCACTATCGGTGTGTCCGATTATTTTAATATGCATGTCCGTATTTTCGTTTAGCGTAGTGGCAATTTCTTTTAAGATGCCATAGGATGCAGGTTTAATCTTATCGGAGTTTACGTCAAATAATATTCCGCTGGTAGAAAATTTACCTTCTTCCAATAGTTTTTTTCTGGTATCAGCTGCACCTATAGCTAATCTCAAATTGGTGATATAGTATTTGTTTTCAGGTGTTTTTGCTGCACCTGCATAGAATACAATTCCATTGTGTTTAGTATCTGCCAATACTTTTGGTAAATCCCAGATTTTATCTTCATTCAGATAAATTTTTATTCTGTCTTTTTGTCTCCAAATGGCAACATGCACCACAGGTTTAGAAACGTGATTAAATTGCGACTGATTTGCTTTGTTTTTCATCACTTCTTTTCCTGCTTCCACCACTTTATAAACTGTTACGCCTTCAGTTTTTGAAATAGCATATAATGGATGCAATCCAACAACAAAGCCACTTGCACCACGTTTAAAACTGCTCCATTGTGCAAAATCTGTCGATGGTTTTTGCATTGTAACAAAACCGATTGAAAACTCCTGAGTGTACAAACTAAAAGGCTGAGAACAAGCCAGGTCAAATTCGAACGTAAAATTTTCAGGAAGGCTTTTTATAAATTCCGGAAGCAATGTGGTTTTAGCAGAAATTTCCAGCCATTTTCCAGCCTGACCATCCAGTGTAACAATTTCGGCATTTCCATTTGTATTCCACCTCAATGGAAAATCACCTACATTAGTTTGTGAAAAATCTTCTACTGCAACTACTTTTTCGCCGGCTACAAAATCAAATTTGCTGTACACTTTTAAAGAATTCGATGGACTGCCAGTGCTATTGTTAGTCGTTGTTGATTTATTGTTTTTAACTTCAGCAGTTGGTTTTGTATTTTTAGTTGTTGTTTGTTGATTTCCTATTTTGACAGAATTATTAAATTTTATTTCTGTTTTAATCTCACCGCCGCCTTCAATTACAACAGTTGTTTTTTTACTGTTGTTTTGAGCAAATGCAAGAATGGATTTTAGGATAAACAGGCTTATCAGGATATTTTTCATAGTAAGTATCTATTTTTTGATAGTTTTAGTTTAATTACATGCGTAATAGAATCTGCTAATTTTCGGAAAACTCACAGCCGTTGGAGTTCTGTTTATGGTTTGTGATGTAACCAGGTTATTTGAATCTATAGTATATTCATAGTTGAGCGTATAGCCTGCTGCACCGGAACTGAATGTAGTTGCGCTGCTTGCCGGTAAATTCTTATTGCCTTTTCCATATAAATGCAATATGTATGGAAAATTATTCAGATAAAATGTACTGGTGCCTTCAATATTATTAGGATTTATTATTTGATTGGCATATAAACCAAGTGTATTGTTTGATACAGTATAAGTGATTAATGTTGTTGAATAAAGAGTCGCTGATGTGGTGTCACCAGCAAGGCTTCGGAATCTGTATAATTTAGTCATGTTTCCGTTTTCATAAACTGAAGAGTCTTTCTTATAAGAGAAAGGGAATCCGCTTTTAGTTACTTTGTTTTCATGTATAATTAAATGCCCTTCATTATCATATTTACATCTGAAATTATTGACATATACAGATGCAATATTTATTATGGTTTGCTGAAATTTATCAATAGAACCTGCTGCGTTTAAAGAGTAGTTTATTGTAAATGCAGGCAAAACAGCATTGTTTTCTGTTATTGTTTGCTTGTGGAAAATGCCATCATTTACGAAACTCATATTTAAGGAATCCGGTGTATTGATGGATCTGATAGAGCTTACTTTATTGGAAGAATTGTACTGTATTATCATTGAGTCATTACCGGTAATAATTGTTGTTACCTTACAGAGCGTTTCTTTTTGTTTGTCTTTTTTGCAACTTGCGGCAAAAATAACTAGAGCCAAAAGTGTGATCAGTTTTATAGTTTTCATGTTTGTGTTTTTTATGTAAGAGAGTTAAAAACATCCTCTCTGTTTCCAGAGAGGATACCATCCAAAAGAACCAACTTATCTTTTTAAAAAAGACCGGATGTATTTTTCATAGTTTTATGGTTTTGCACCCATCAATGCACAGATTTCTTCATAGGATTTTGATTTATAATAATTTTGTACAGTCATTCCATTGGCCAAGCGCAGATTTATTGTTCCTTTTATTAAAAAGAAACGTACTTCTAAATCTCCGCTCGTAATCAGGTTGGTAAAATTTGTTTGAATGGTGCCCCAATCTTGACGGTTGATTTGAAATCTGATTTCACCATCTGTCGTAAAAGAAACGCCATAAGCTTTCATTTGTACTATAGGGTCTGACGTGCCATTAAATCTGGCTTCGTACGGCAGCATGTAATGAACATTGTCCTGCCAGCGGATAAACGCAAGAAAGAAACCACCGGAATCTACAAAACCTTGTGTATATTGATTTACAACAACACGCATTTGTTTTAGTGTTGCAACATTATCAAAGTTTGCATTGTAAGTAAGCCAGTCGGAATACATGACATTCGCATTGCCATCTTTCCCGTTAGTGCCGTTTGTTCCTGCCGGCCCTTGAGGTCCTTCTTTGCTGCAGGAAATTGCTGATGCAATTGCTACAATAGAAATGAGTAGTTTAAAAAGTTGTCTTTTCATACTTTTATTTTTATAGTAAGAGATTAAAGTTTTATAAATTCAACACGTCTGTTATTGGCTTTACCTTCGGCAGATGTGTTCGGTTCGGCAGGTTGCGTTTCGCCTTTGCCTTCCGTTTCCATTCGGCTGTTATCGATGCCGAATTCCTTATTCAAAGCTGCTTTTACAGCGTCTGCACGTTTTTTAGAAAGCGTTAGATTACTGGCATCATCGCCGTCGCTGTCGGTATGGCCAACAATTTTCACTTTTACATCCGGATTTTCTGTCATTACCGAAGCAAAATCTTTTAATGTGCCGTATGATTCGCCTTTTATTTTATCGCTGTTCACATCGAATTTAATTCCTGTAGTAGAATATTTCCCCAACTCCAAAAATTTATGACGTGTGTCGGGAGCACCTACAGCAACTCTTAAATTACTTAAAAAATAAGCGTTTTGAGGATCGTGATATCCGTCTGTTCTGAATCCGAGGAAATTATATTTTGAGGTAGCATTAAATGCTTTTGGAATGTCCCAAATTTTAGTTTCGTTGATATAAACACGCAATCTGCTTTTTTGTCTCCAGACAGATACTTTCACTACATTACTGTTTTCGTGATTAAAATCACCAAAATCAGACTGGTTATTAATAATTTCCTTTCCTTCCTCATCAAAAGTGATTATAAACTTTTGCCCTTGTGTACCGCCGCCGGCAGCTTCAGGATGGATGGCTGACAACACGCCGTTTTTCTTGTCACCGCCATATTGTTTCCACTGAATATAATTTTTAGCGGGATTTACCAAGGGTGCAAAGAAGAAATTAAATGCGCTTGAATAGTAACTGAAAGGTTGTGTGCAGGCTACACTAAATTCTACTGTGAAATTTTCGGGTAAATTGGTAATAAATTCGGGATAGATAATACTTTCCGGTCCAAATTTAAGCCATTTGCCCTGCTGTCCGTCAATAGTTACCAATTCAGCAGTTCCATTAGTGTTCCATTTGGCAGGAAAATCACCAATGGCATCCTGAGAGAAATCTTCTACGGCAATTACTTTTTCACCCGGCACAAAATCAAACTTGCCGTATGCTTTCAGGCTGCTGCTGCCTGAAGAACCTGTAGAAGAAGAATTGCTGTTATTACCTGAGGAAGCACTCTGGCTGCCGTTTCCGTTGTCAGAAGAGTTGTTCTTTCCTTTAGAATTTGAAGAAGAATTCTTTACACTTTCTTTTGTCTTTTCTTTTGTTTTGTCATAAGCTTTGTCTGCACCATTATTTATTTCTCCTTCAATTTTCTGTTGTGCTTTGTTGCTTAATCCGTCAACAATACGGTCGCCCAAACTTCCCCATTGCGCATTCGCTGTGTGGGTACTTAACAGCCAGGTTGTTACTGCGATAAGAGCTGTTTTTGTAATCTGTTTCATTTTTCAAAAATTAAATTGGTTCTTTAATAAATTTGATAAAACAAAGTTAGTTTTCATTTCAGTTATTGCCAATGCGATATCTAAATTCCTGTGATGGAAATTGAGCTATAGGCATGCTTAAATTTTTAATAATCAACGTATTGTAAATGTATATCAATCTCGTTTTCCAATGACGGATAATTAGTATTCGGATGATATGAATTAGTATTCGGACGATTTAATGGAATATCAATCGTATAAATCAATTTTATCCTGTGAAATAAAGATCACAGATTTATTTTTTAATGTTTGCAACTTGTTGTTCTTTTATGATTTTCACCGATTTATAAAGAACATCGTCTGCCAATATTTTAATCAGATACATAGAACGGGGTAAATCATTAATATTCAGATGAATGATAGCAGCTGTTTCTTTTACATTCATTATCTGCTGACCTATCACATCATACACCAGAATAGTTTTTTCTCCGCTTATTCCATTAAAGTCTATCGTTAAGAAATCACTGGCAGGATTTGGATATATTCTAACAGAGGATGCTGCTATTCCGCATTTCTTAGTCTGAATTTTTGAAAAGGAAATTTTCCCGTTTTCGTCCACTTGTTTTAACCGGAAGTAGCTGAACATTTCATCAGTATTTAAAGCAGCGGAATAGTTTTGTACATAATTTGCGTTGCCGTTCTTTGGATAAATTCTTTCAGCAGCAACAAAATGCATAGCATCTTCAGATTTTTCGATTTCAAAATATTTATTGTTTGATTCAGAGGCAGTCTGCCATGAAAAACCGGTCTGATTGTTTTCACACTCCACATTAAAGTAGACTAATTCTACAGGTAGCAAACAACTCGAGACATTTAAATTATAGGATTGCGTGACGGTATCCCTGCAGCCGGCAATTTCAATATACCGTTCAATGGTATAATTGCCCTGATCTGCAAGCGTGACGGGGTTGATGGCAATGGAATTTCCGGTAAAAACTACATTGCTAGGTGTCGTCCATTTATAATGTACAAAAGGAGAACTCAATAAAGACAACCTTACGGAGTCTCCGACGCAATTTCGCCCGCTTAGAAACACCGACTGGAAGGATATTGTGTCTACAAAAACATTGTAAATGAATTGCGCGCCGCAGGAGTCAATGATAATGGCTTTGTAATTGCCGGTATCAGCTACGTTGAAAGCGTTAGAGCTTTGTAGGGCAGTATAAGCACCATTCTTATCCTGTAATTGATATTTATAATTAGGAACGCCAACAGTTGTATCCGGTATTAATTCGAGTACAATATTATTATTACATTTTACCACATTATGTGCTGTAATTCGCGGCGAAGTTTGTGCAGGAATGATAATGGTATCGTAAATTCTTTTACAAGTTTTATTATCGTTTAAAGCATATCCAAAATAATTTCCGTTGTATTCAAATTCTACCACATAGGTGCCGGCAGGTTGATTATTTAAGCTAATCTGATTAGGTGCTGTAAATGCACTGAATGAATTATAGTAGACAGTACCAAAACCAAGTCTGCTAATTCTTAAATCAGGAATGAAACCATAATCTGCAGCAAAATGAAGTGTGTTGTTGTTGCCACAGCCTTTTGTATAAGTTAATCGGTGTGCTAATCTTTTTATTTCAGAGGGCTGAATTACGAGTGTAGTATCTAATTGTGTACCGCAATTATCTGTAAATCGCAGTGAATAGGTGCCAGCTGTTAAACCAGAAAGACCAGTGTTATACAAGTTATTTCCAACATCGTAAATAAACATGCTTTGCGGATACGTGTATGTGTCATTATAAGCATATAGAGGCTGTGTGCTACTAACAGTTGATGGTCCAGATAATACTTCAAAAGTTGGTAAGGATTTAAAATTATATACAAACATCACTTTAAATAATGCTACAGAATCGGCGCAGATATAACCCACATCTCCAACATTAAAGTATGGTCTGGCTGGTTGCACATAGAATCTAAAAGTATCTCTATATGTTTTGCCACATCCATCTTTTACTATAAAAATATACGTTTTGTTGTTTTCTATAGGCTTCAGGTTGATATAATAAACAGACTCGAAACCATACTGTTCCAATAATATTTGAGCTTGAGTTCGCGTTCTTACAGAATCTAATAAAACGGTTCCGGTGGTTGAATCAATGACCTGAAACTGAACGGGCGCCTGCAAGCCGGTTTGATATCGGTCTGGAGATGGATCGTACAGTGTAAAATTGACACTTAAACTGTCGTTGCATAAAAGAGAGGGTGTCGCAATAAATTTATTAAAATTTAAAATTCTGCCAGTCGTTTTTATAGAATCATTGCAAGCATTAAACACAGCCACATCAATTTGATCACCATAAGTAACACCACTAATTTTCTGACTAAAATAAAGATAATCTGTGTTTGAGTAAACTAGTGTTATATCATTATTAGCAATAAATTGTGTGCCACTTGCTGTGGTTATTCGTAGTGTATAAGGTGGTTTTAATTTTTTATTTAAATGGTTGATGATAACACGATACATTACCGAATCACAATCAATCATTTCAACAGTTGGAAATCCATTGCCATATAATCCATCACTAAACTCACTACCATTTGGCAAAAATTCAATGGCATAATTTACCGTGTTGGCACAATCCTGTAGTGTCATTCTGTAATTTCCTATAGGCAAATTTGTAAATGTTGCACTTGCCTGAAATGGTCTGATGGTTGCACCTGTAATCGTATCCAATCGCCATAGAAACGGACCCAGACCTGTACCTGTTTGTAAAACTCCTGTAAGAACGCCTGTTACATCGTTGTCGCAATAAGGGGCAATAGTGTCAATTCGTTGTATAACAGGCGCTGCATAACTTGTAGTTATAATGATATTGCTTTGTATAGCACTGTCATTCGATAAATTGAAGACTTTGAGATAATACGTACCAGCTTCCAGGCTGTTAAAAACACCATTGGTATTTGTTAGTGTGGTGCTTCCTGTAAGCGAATAAAAAAGACTGGGCACCGGCACAGCTTCTGTGGCGTTTACCGTTATACTTGCATTATTGGAACAAGTGGCATTTACCGTAGTTACGCTATTTATGGTTATAGTGCCTGCCTGAAGAAAAAATGTAAAAAGAGTAAAAAGGATGGTATAAAATAGTTTCAGGATGTTAGCTTGATTAGTAAAATTTCTCTTCATACATAGGATATTGTTTTAATTAAGTTATTAATTAAAAAATGTAGTATTTAATTTTACAAAAATAACTCAATGCTATACTTAATACAAGGCAATAACTAAATACCTGTGACGAAAAAAAGACTTTTAAAGCAGTTAAATTGCTTATAATCAATATCTTATTTAATTATTTTCAATCCGCCTTCTTGCCGGGTATTTAGTATTCGGGGTTCATAAAAGAAAGATTGGAAATATAAATTTGCTTTTCTATTTTCGTAAAAATTATACAGCATGACAACATTTCCGGTAGGCACCCGATTAGAACATCCCAAATTTGGCAAAGGCGTTGTAATTGAGGACAGTGACGAGTATATCTACAATATTTATTTCGGGGAAGAACACGGTGAAAAAGAAATTTCGAAGAGTTTTGATGGTATGGTCGTTATTAAACTGATTGAAAAAGACAAAGACTCTGTTTCTTTAGAACAAATTACTTCGATTTTGGAAAATCTGATTGCTCCCTTAACTGAACCCATTGAAGATTGCAAAATTGCAGAAAAATGGGAAGGCGGTAATCTTGTCATGCAGCCGAAAGACAGAAGTCTGCAGTCCAAAGAAGTTCCGATTGAAGGATTTTTTCATAAAATTGTCATGACACGGGACCGTTTGCGTGTCATGGAGCAAAAAATTAACGCATCCAAAATTTCCGATGCAGAAAAGATTGAATTACAGCAATATATCACCAGAATTTACGGAAGCTTAACCACTTTTAATGTGCTTTTCCGCTTTAAAGATGACTATTTCAAAGGTACCGGAGGCGGGGATTAATTGTTAAATAGCGGATTTATTCGCAATTTATATTAAATATTGTTGCCATATAAAATAAATCTGTTTAACTTTCGTTTATAGTATAAACACAATTTTATGCAACAAATTTCTACACCCGAACTTCTTATCAAACATCTCTACAACGAAACGAACGCCACAGAAACTGGAGTCGTTGATGCAGCATTGGCGGCAGATGCCACACTCCACGATGAATATGCTCAGCTTCAGGAAACCAAATATGCTTTGGATGAAGCTGATGGTCAGGCACCCGGAGCTTCTGTAATAGAGAAAATTATGGCGTTTTCCAAAGAACAGGAGTTAGCGGCATCACATTAATCCATTTCCGTTTTTTTAGTTTTTTCAATTCTCAGGAAGTGAAAGATTTGTATTTTTGCCCAAAATACAGCTGTGGCTTCTAAATCTAAACTGCAAAAATTTGCTGAACTGGCATCCAATCCGATAGTGCTGGAGAAAAATCCTGCTTTTAAAGGAAAATGGAATACTGATTTTTTTAAGAATCAACATCCCATCGTGCTGGAATTAGCCTGTGGAAAAGGTGACTACACCTTGGGCATGGCAAGGTTGTTTCCGGAGAAGAATTTTATTGGTGCAGACATAAAGGGAAACCGCATCTGGAGCGCAGCGAGAATAGCCGGTATTGAAAATCTTCAAAACATCGGATTTATAAGAGATCAGATTGATCATATCAACGATTATTTTGTGCCCGGCGAAGTGGAGGAAATCTGGATTACTTTTTCAGATCCGTTTCCGCGCGACGGAGATGCAAAACGACGGCTGACTTCTGCCAAATTTTTACCGCATTATAAAGAAATACTCAAAGCAGGTGGCTTGATTCACCTGAAAACAGACAGCGATTTACTGTATCATTTTACGAAAGAAACCCTTAGCGAATTTCCGTCTGAAATTTTAAAAGATTATGAGGATGTCTACGCCATGAATAAGAATGAAGAATTATACGGCATTCAAACTTACTATGAAAAAATGCATTTGCTGGATAAACGTACGATAAAGTATTTGTGTTTCCGTTTGCTATGAAAAGCCAATCATTTCTAATAGTTCGGCATATTCATCTACAAAACTAAAACCAGCTTTCTCTTCTTTTCTGCACGTGATTTGAATGCCAAAAGGTTGCAGTGTTTTAATAATTTGCTGAATGTTATCTTTCGTAAATTCAGTCTCCAAGAATACTTTATGAGTGGAAATAAAATTCTTTAGGTCAATGTTTTCGATATCATCTGAGTTTATTTTTAATACAAAATAATCCGTTGACTGTTGGCTGTCGACTGTCGACTTTAAATCCAATACCAAGAATTTATCAAATGCCAGTTCGTTTTTTTGAGGGTGCTCAAATGGAATCTGTATTTCATTCAACTCCATCTGTTCTGCAATAAATTCTATTTCTTCTTTTGTCTGATGTTTGCCGAATTCACCCGTAATTACAGGCTCATGCAGCCATTGTATAATTTCTTTTGCCTGCGATATACTGATGTTGTTTTCATTCAGTACATCAAAATTAAAACCCAAGTAATGCGCACCTATGGCACTGAAAAATCGTGCATCCGTAAGATTGGTAATGGAAGAAATTTTAAGCTGCATCTGGTTTGGCTCTGTATTTTATAAAATAATGTCCTTCCACAGAAAAGATAAGCAGAATGAAAGCACCCAGCTGATGCAGGACGCCCAGCATAACCGGCACTTTGCCCTGACTGTAAATTAAGGTAAGCACACCTAGTAAAACCTGCAGCATGATCATGCCCAGCAATAACCATCGGGTGCGATGGAATTGAAATTGAGCGGAAACATTTTTTGTTTTGAAAAACAAAAAAATGACATAGCAAAAAATAAAATAAGCAATGTTTCTGTGTATAAATTGCAGTAAGAGCTTTACAGAAAATTCATAATTTCCAGCCATGGAGAAATTAATTTCGGTAGGATAATAATGTCCGTTCATTAGAGGAAAAGAAGTGCATACCAGCGCCGATTTAGAGCCCGCAACTAATGCACCGACACCAATTTGTATAAAAACAAGTACGATTAAAATCAAAAACAAGATTCTGTTTTGTTTATCAAACGGATGTTGTTGTTTCGGATAAAGATATTCCAGTCCAACCCTTAAAACATACATCACAATAATGGTAGCCACTAAAATGTGCGACATCAGATTTACCGGATTCACCAGCACGGTATTTTGTTTCAGTCCGCTTTGTACCATAATCCAGCCCACGGTGCCTGCGACTGCACCCAATGCAATGGCAATCAGTATTTTGAAGATGTCTTCTTTAAAGACCATCTTTTTATAAATGAAATAAATTAACGGAAGGATAGCGGCTACCGCAATTAAACGTGCCCATAAACGATGAAACCATTCCCAGAAAAAAATCCATTTAAATTCTGCCAGTGTCATCGATGTATTCACCAGTTTGTACTGCCCGAATTGCTGATATTTTATAAATGCAAGACTCCATTCTTGCTCATTCATCGGCGGCAAAGCGCCCAAAATTGCTTTCCATTCCGTAATGGATAAACCGCTTCCAGTCAAGCGTGTAATGCCGCCTAAAATAATTTGTCCGAGCAGCATGCCTACTCCGATGATAAACCAGATACCGAGTATTTTTTTTCGTTTTGCTTCGTCCATGTTATACAAGTTGTTGCGCAATTTTAGCTATCGTTTCATCGAACGGAATAAAATGATAATCTAATTGCTGTCTTATTTTTTCATTCGAGTATTCAAATTTTTCTATAGAAACTTTCATGGTTTCTTTTGTCAGTCCCCGTTTGCGGTTACTCAGCGCAGATGCCAGCCAGTCCATAAAAACAAACAGATGCCCGGTGGTTTTGTTTAGTGCTCTCTTCGGTGGAGCAACATTTAATTGTTTAGCAATACGCCCGAAATAATCTTTGAAAGAAAGATGCTCATTTATCAGGATAAAACGCTCGCCATGGATATCGCTGTTCATGAGTTGAATGCAAATCCGGGCAACATCTTCCACATCTATAAAACCGTTGGTGCCGTTTGTATAGAATGGCATTTTCCCTGCAGAGATTTGTTTAAAAATCCGCATGGTAGCTTTCTGCTCATTATTGCTGCTGCCTAAAATGATCCCGGGATTTACCATCACCGCATCAAGACCTTCCTGCATGCCGCGCCATACTTCCCGTTCTGCCAGCATTTTGGTAATGCCGTAATGCGTGGTCCATTCATTCTTTTCCCATTTGGTTTCTTCTGTAATTAATTCATTTGGTTTGCCGCCGATGGCTGCAATAGAACTGACGTGCAACAGTTTCTTAATGCCTTTGGATACTGCTACATTGACCACATTGGCAGTGCCTTCAATATTGCATTTATACATGCTGTCGTAAAAAGAATCATCGTAGCCGATAACGGCAGCCGAGTGATAGATTTTCCCAATACCCTCAAATGCAGTTTCTAAAGATGGAACATCGAGTATGTCGCCTTCAACGATTTCTATTTTATGTTTAATGGAATCAAGATGCTCGATTTGAGAAGTGGCACGAACAATAATTCTTACAGATTCACCATTAGCAACGAGTTGTTTTACCAATTCACCACCTAAAAAACCGGATGCACCTGTTACGAGAACCATG
>JADLAJ010000107.1 GCA_020848255.1 Chitinophagales bacterium | reverse complement strand
TTTTACAGCATAACAAATAATCCATTCAAAAATCTATCTTTAACACCTAATTTATTTATATGAACATAAAATTTCTTTCATTTCTATTTGCAGCTATACTCATCTCGGTATCTTGCAATTCTCAGAACGCCGGACAAGTGCTGAATCCTGCTGCATTTAGTCAGAAAATCAGCAATACACCGGATGCGGTTATACTGGATGTAAGAACACCGGGAGAATTTGCGGGTGGATTTATCACTAATGCCGTCAATATCGATTATAACGGGGCTGATTTTAACGGAGAAGTTTCAAAACTCGATAAAAACAAAACCTATCTGGTCTATTGTCTTTCCGGAAAGCGAAGCGCGTCAGCTGCAGCGTTTATGCGCAGCAACGGATTTAAAAACGTGATTAATTTAGAAGGCGGAATTCTGGCGTGGCAAGGAAATAATTTGCCGCTAACAACTACATCAACGCCCGTTACAGATAAAATATCATTTGATGCCTATACGCAAATGATTACATCCGATACCATGGTGCTGGTTGACTATTATGCACCCTGGTGTGCACCTTGTATAAAAATGAAACCGATGCTCGAAGAGATAGATAAAGAATACGCAGGTAAAGTAAAAGTAATCCGTCTGGATATTAATGAAAATAAGGAATTGGCGAAGAAACTGAATATTGTGGAAATTCCGATTCTTAAAATTTTTGTAAAAGGAAAAGAAACCTGGACACATCAGGGATATATGGAAAAAGCTGACCTGGTTAAACAGTTTTAACATTACTTAATGGTTTTAGAAGCCCATTTACAATTTGTAAATGGGCTTTTTTTATTTTAATACTTGACAAATACAGAAAGAGGTGTTATATTTGACGTATGTTTACGACATACGGAATTAATTAACTTAAAATTATGTATGCTAAAGTTGAAGATTTTACCACCGACCAGCAGGAAATAGCCAGATATGCAAAATTATTGGCACATCCTGCAAGAGTGGCTATTATAGAATATCTCGCCAGAGAGAACAGATGTATTTCCGGTGATATTTCGAATGAGCTTCCGCTGAGCAGAACGACCGTTTCCCAGCATTTGCAGGAATTAAAGAATAATGAACTCATCAACGGAGAAATTGAAGGGCAAACGGTTTGTTATTGTATCAACTGGAAAACATATAACAGGGTGCAGAAACTGTTTACTAAGTTTTTTGATAAAGTCATTCAGCATAAAAATAATTGTTGTTAATCTAAAAAAAATAAAGATGAAAATATCAGCATTAAAACATCACCTGAATTCGGTAACGGGATTGAATTTTAAATTACCGGATGGAACAAGTATTCCGGCGCACTTTCACTTAACGGAAATTGGTTTAATCACCAAGCATTTTGTAGACTGCGGCGTTTCCATTCATCTGGAAAAATGGGCATCGTTGCAGATTTGGGTGGCAAACGATACAGATCACCGATTACAACCCGAAAAATTCCTGAAGATTATTGATAATTCAGAAAAGATTATCGGTGCCCAGGATTTAGAAGTGGAAGTAGAGTATCAGTCGGATACCATTGGAAGATATGGATTGGAGTTTGACGGTGTAAATTTCATGCTTACTGCAAAACAGACCGCTTGCCTGGCAATGGAAAAATGCGGCATCCCACAGGAAAAACCCAAAGTATTAATGTCAGAATTGTCGAATACGAATCAAAGTTGCTGTACACCCGGCGGCGGATGTTGTTAATCTAAAGTATATGTCAGTGCAAACTTCAAATATTACCCCGGTAAAAAAACTTTCTTTCCTGGATAGATTTTTGACCGCCTGGATTTTTCTGGCTATGATTGTAGGGGTCAGTCTCGGATATTTTTTTCCATACATTCCAACCCGTGTGAATTCACTTACTTCCGGAACTACCAATATTCCGCTGGCAATCGGACTTATTTTAATGATGTTTCCGCCATTGGCAAAAGTAAAGTACGAAGAGATAGGCAAGATATTTAAACACCCGAAATTATTGTTGCTAGGGTTGTTTCAAAGCTGGATAGTAGGGCCGTCATTAATGTTTGTATTATCTACCGTATTCCTGCACCATCATCCGGAATACATGACGGGGCTTATTCTGATTTCACTGGCGCCTTGCATTGCCATGGTCTTAGTCTGGAATGATTTGGCGAAAGGAGATAATGAACTGGCGGCAGGTTTAGTGGCATTCAATAGTATTATGCAGATTTTATTTTACAGCACCTATGCATGGCTTTTTATTACCATTTTACCGCCTGTATTCGGCATCAAAGGCTATCAGGTGAATATTGAAATCTGGCAGATTACCAAAAGCGTATTAATTTATTTAGGCATTCCGTTTTTTGCCGGAATGATTACCCGGTTTGTGCTGATGAAAATAAAAGGAGAAGAATGGTACAATACTGTATTTATTCCGCGAATCAGTCCGGTGACATTAATCGCTTTATTAGCTACCATTATTCTGATGTTTAGTTTGAAAGGAGAACTGATTGTACAAATACCAATGGATGTTGTATTAATTTCTATACCCTTAACTATTTTCTTTGTGCTAATGTTTTTTTCGACTTTTTTTCTGGTAAAATCACTGGGAGGGAATTATAAAGAAACCACTACGCTTTCGTTTACAGCCGGCAGTAATAATTTTGAACTGGGAATCGCTGTGGCGATTGCTGTTTTTGGAATCAACTCAGGTGCTGCCTTTGCTGCGGTAATCGGACCACTGATTGAAGTACCGGTGTTGATTTTATTAGTAAATGTAGCATTGAAACAAATGAATAAATTCAAATGACAAATATTTTGGTTTTATGTACAGGCAATAGTTGCCGCAGTCAGATGGCGCATGGTTATCTGGCGTTTTTTTGCAAAGGGAAAGCAAATGTATTCAGTGCAGGTGTGGAAACACACGGCGTAAATCCCAAAGCCGTTTTATTTATGAAAGAAGATGGTATAGATATTTCACACCATACTTCCAATAATATGCTGGAGTATAAAGACATTCCTTTTAATTTTGTCATTACGGTTTGTGATCATGCAAAAGAAGTATGTCCGTATTTTCCAACTAACGCAAAAATGCTGCATCATAATTTTGAAGATCCGTCAAAAGTAAAAGGAACAGAGGAAGAAATTGCCGAGTCTTTTCGTAAAGTCAGAAATGAAATAAAAGAATACTGCAGAAAATTCGTGGAAGAAAATATTGATTAAATAAATTTCCCATTTTGTTCGTCAGGAATATCTCCGGAAAGACTTTGCCGGGCGATATCCGCTAAAATTTTTATCACCACAAATAAGCCAACACAGGCAATCATCGAGTTTTTGTGATTCCAGTGTAAATTTTCCGAAACACCTTTATATAAAAATGTTCCCAGAACTACGACAATATGCACTACCAGAATATGTACGTCTAAAATCTGAAAATTATCTTCCGGTTTGGCTTTTTTGTATTCATCATTCAAAATAAATAATACAAAAAACTCAACAACATTATATAAGATAAAACTGAGGATAGTGATTTTATAAAAAGCACCTTTAAAAAAAATAACCCCGAACATATCCATGCCGCTTTTCCCGCCGTCATCTTTTGCACTGGCTAAAAAACCGAGAAATACCACAATGAACAGCAGGTAGAAAAAAAAGATACCGGTTCTGAAAGCAAAAAATTTAATAGCCAGAGATAATTTACTGAAGAAAGTGGCTTTTGAGTCGCCTTTTGCCGTCATGATTTTCAATAACTGAAAAGTACTGATGATTAATAATTCTATCCAGTAGATATAAACGACGGTAAAGATGGTCCAGTTGTAATTGATAACACCGTACAGCGGAAACAGGTTGGAAAAAATAATCAACGGCAGCATCACATTTTTGTTTCGTGGCAGCACGATTTCCTTATCGTTATATTTCATCTGGTGGCTTTTGTCTTTCAAATATAATTGCTAAATTTCAGATATGCCAAACAGAGATGTACACAATATGAGAGAAAGTTACGAATCTTCTTTTTTGCTGGAAGAAGATTGTGACATGAATCCGTTTCATCAATTTGATAAATGGTTTCATCATGCCATAGAGGCAAAACTGCCGGAACCCAACGCCATGACTCTGGCTACAGTGGGAAGTGACGGACAGCCTTCCGCGAGAATCGTGTTGCTGAAGAGTTTCAGTACGCATGGTTTTATTTTTTACACGAACTACGAAAGCCGGAAAGGAAAACAAATGCAGGAAAACGACAAAGTTTCATTGCTTTTCTGGTGGGCAGAGCGGCAGGTAAGAATAGAAGGAGTAGTTAATAAAGTAGATAAAGAAACTGCGGAAAAATATTTCCATTCCCGACCGAAAGGAAGCCAGATAGGAGCAGTGGTTTCCCCGCAAAGCCAGGTGATTGAAAGCCGGTTTGTGCTGGAAGATAAATTTAAAGAAGCAGAACATTCGTACAAAGGAAAAGAAGTGCCGTTTCCTGATCACTGGGGCGGTTATATCGTTACGCCGCATCTGATAGAATTTTGGCAGGGAAGAGTAAGCCGTTTACATGACAGAATACAATACACGCTAATAGAAGAAGACAACTGGAAGATGGAACGCTTAGCGCCTTAAAATAAGAAAGCCTCAACATTGTTGAGGCTTATCTTTTCTAAGTAAGAAGTAATCTTATTTGCTTTTGTTTACAGCGTCACCCAATTCTTTACCAGCTTTGAATTTCACTAATGTTTTAGCAGGAATTTTGATTTTAGCACCTGTTGATGGATTTCTTCCGTCTCTTTTAGCTCTTTTCGCTGTGCTGAAAGTACCGAAACCAATCAGGGTAACTTTGTCACCTTTTTTCAAGGTTTTGCGAATGCTGTCTAACACTGCATTCAGAGTGTCGTTTGCTGTTGCGTTAGTTACACCTGCTGCGTCAGCGATTACTTTTACTAAATCTCCTTTGTTCATTATTGTCTTATTTAAAAGTTAAAAAAACATTATGCCACAAAGTTAAATCCTTTATTGAATTATCCAAATAATTAATAAAAAATGTTAGTAAAAACGGGGTGCTGTGTAAAATTATCAGCGGGAAGGCTTGTTTTTGTTGGGTTTTATGCAGAGAATGACGTGCCGCACCCGCAGGTACTGGAAGCATTCGGGTTGTTAAAAATAAACCCTCTGTTGTCCAAGCCGCTTTTGAAATCAATTTCACAATCGTATAAGTATATCTCCTGAGATTTGTCTATAAATAAAGGAATGCCCTCTATTTCAAAAATATGATCATTTTCTTTTTGTGTATCAAAATCCAAAATGTAGCTGAAGCCGGCACAGCCACCGCCTTTTACTCCCAGTCGCAGCCCAAACTCCTTGTCGTAGTTAGCTTTCTGCATTAAATCCTTCACTTCCCGCATTGCGTTTTGCGTAAGTATAACCGGTATTTTGTTTTCTGTAAGCGTACTCATATTTTATTAAACAATGATAAATCAAAGTTAGTTCAAATTTTATACTTCTCCATGTAAAATATGTATTAAGAGAAGAACGTTTAAGAAGTAGGGTTATTTGTAAAAAATAGCCTATTTTTAGAGTCCCGATAAAATAAATACAAAAAGTAAAAATTCATGGAGTTAACAGATATTTTGGAAATGATGAAGTACGTAGTACCATCTTTAGTGACCTTAGTTGGTATCTATTTGGTGATACGAACCTTTATTGATGATGAAAATACGCGCAGAAATCAGGAGATAAATAAAACACTGCTGTTTGAGCAACGCAAGGTTTCCCTGCCGCTTCGTTTGCAGGCATACGAGCGTATTATTGTTTTCCTGGAAAGAATACATCCGTTTAGTTTATTGCAAAGAGTGTATCAGCCGAATATGCTGGTGGCAGAGTTGCAGCTGGAACTGATTAAAACGGTTCGCATGGAATACGAATACAACTTATCACAGCAAATGTACATTAATGATGATGCCTGGCAAATGGTGGCTACTGCAAAAGAAGAGACTATTAAAATCATCAACATGTTTGCCTCTCAAATGCCGGATGAAACGGATGGTATTGAATTAAGTAAAGCAATATTTAATTACTATATGCAAACGAATAAAGAAGTACCGGTACAAATCGCTATAAATTTTGTAAAAAGTGATGTCAAGACATTATTCTAACATCGGCATTTTGATATTGGCAGTTGTTTTTACGACAGCATGTAAAATTTATTATCCTGTTCAGGAAGCCGCTTCCCTGGTAAAAGTCAATAATTCCTTTTCTGCAGATACCGCAATAAAAGGATTCTACAAACCATATAAAGATTCTTTAGATAAAATCATGAAAGTTCCGTTGGCGGAACTTACTGATGACCTTACTAAAAAACTGCCGGAAAGCACACTCGGAAATATGATGGCAGATATTTTAAAAGTAAAAACGGCGGAATATACCAATGATAAAATAGATGTTGCCATTTTGAATTACGGAGGTATTCGATCTTCTTCTTTAACGAAAGGAATGCTGAATGTGGAACATGCATATTTATTAATGCCCTTTGATAATTATGTGGTAGAACAAACATTAACCGGACAACAGCTCAGTGATTTTTGTGATTCAATGGCGATGAAAAAAGGCTGGCCGGTTTCAGGAATTTCTTTTCAGATTAAAAATGACAAAGCCATAAATATTTTGGTGAATAACGCAGCGCTTGATTTGAATAAAAAATATAAAGTAGCCATCAATGATTATCTGGCAAACGGCGGAGACGGTATGGCATTTTTAAAATCCATTCCGCAAATCCAGACAGGAAGATTATTCAGAGATGCCATTATGGAATACTGGTCAGTACAGACCAAAGCAGGCAAAAAGATTTCAGCAAAATTGGAAAACAGAATCAGTTATGCAGAATAGAAGAGATTTTATAAAAACGAGTTTAGTCGGCGGTGCGGTATTAAGTGCTGTTGCTTCTCCTGTGGAACTGCTGGCGAATGAAGTGAAAACACAACTTACGATTCTGCATACCAATGATGTGCATAGCCACGTAGAACCTTTTGCGGACGATGACAAAAAATATCCCGGAATGGGAGGTGCTGAATATCGCGCGACCATCATAGAAAACATCCGTAAAAAAACAACACATACTTTAGTGCTGGATGCAGGTGATATCTTTCAGGGTACACCGTATTTTAATTTTTTCCACGGAGATTTGGAAATTGATTTAATGAATAAGATGCGTTATGATGCTGCTACTATTGGCAACCACGATTTTGACGGCGGCATCGATACGCTGGCAAAACAAATCACACGTTCCAACTTTCCATTCGTAAATTCTAATTACGATTTTACAAACACACCGGTGGAAGGAAAAGTTCATAAGCATGTTATTCTTAAAAAAGGAAAACTGAAAATTGGAATTACGGGCTGTGGCGTAGAGTTGGAAGGATTGGTGCCGGATAAGTTATACACCAACACAAAGTATTTAGATCCGATAAAATGCGTACAGGAGCAGGTGGATATCCTTAAATTTAAGGAGAAATGCCACTTGATAATTTGCTTGTCGCATCTGGGATATAAATATGAGCATACAAGAGTATCGGATATCGTATTGGCACAGCAAACTACCAACATCGATTTGATTATCGGAGGACATACACATACCTTTCTGGAGGCACCTGTAAAAGAGAAAAATAAAGACGGAAAAGAGGTGCTGATTAATCAGGTTGGATGGGCAGGAGTGCAAATCGGGCAGCTGGATTATTTTTTTGAAAAAAGTTTCAGGAAAAAGTTATCAAACTCTCAAACTGTAATTGTTGATAAAAAGTCAATAGAAAAATAATTTTTTTATTAAAGAAATTTTCCTCAACTTAGATTCGTCGATAGTAGTCAATTTAAAATTTCTAAAAACCGAATAGAGCGTATGAAAAACAAGCATGAACTTGTGTGGGAAAATTGTCTCAAAATTATCAAAGATAACATCAATGTACAAAGCTATAAAACATGGTTCGAACCGATTAAACCCGTTAAACTCGACGGCAGAAGTCTGACCATTCAAGTGCCAAGCCAGTTCTTCTATGAGTGGCTGGAAGAACATTATGTTACATTACTTCGTAAAACAATCAAAAGAGAATTAGGGGATGATGCTAAACTGGAATACAGAATTCTGGTGGATGCTTCTAACGGTACCAAATCCGAACCAAAAACAATCGACGTTCCTAATTACAGAGAAGGTGTTTACGGCACTAACGAAGTTTCTATGCCGGCAGTGTTTTCCAGTCCTATGGTGAAAAATCCCTTTGTAATTCCGGGATTGAAAAAGATACACGTTGATTCTCAGTTAAATCCAAATTATACATTTGACTCCTTTATAGAAGGTGACTGTAATAAATTTGCCCGCAGTGCCGGTATGGCGGTGGCGAAATCTCCGGGAGGCACCGCTTTCAACCCATTGGTAATATATGGTGGTGTTGGATTGGGAAAAACACACTTAGGTCAGGCTATCGGAAATTATATTAAAGTACATACTTCCACCAAAACGGTGTTGTATGTAAGTTCAGAAAAATTTACCAGCCAGTTTTTAACGGCATTAAAAGATAACAGCACGAATGATTTCATCCATTTCTATCAGCAGATAGATGTGTTGATTATTGATGATATTCAGTTCTTTGCCAACAAAACAAAAACACAGGATATCTTTTTCCATATTTTCAATCACCTGCACCAAAACGGCAAACAGCTGATTCTGACTTCAGACAGAGCACCGAAAGATCTGGAAAATATGGAAGAACGATTGTTATCCCGTTTCAAATGGGGTTTAACGACCGACCTGCAAATTCCGGATTACGAAACACGTATCAGTATATTACAGAAAAAATTACATGCGGATGGAATTGAGATGCACGAAGACGTTACCCGTTTCATCGCGACCAATATCAAAACAAATGTGCGTGAGCTGGAAGGTGTATTGACCTCCATTTTAGCACAGGCAACCTTAAACAGACAGGATATCACCCTGGAATTAGCGAAGAAAACCGTTATTAATTTCGTAAAACATGCTACGAAAGAGATTTCACTGGATATGATTCAGAAAACAGTATGCGATTTCTTCGAAGTAGCGGTAGAAAAATTAAAAGAACCTACCCGTAAACGTCAGTTTGTGCAGGCACGTCAGTTGTCGATGTACTTTGCCAAAGAATACACTAAGTCTTCTTTAAAAGCAATTGGTCAGCAATTTGGCGGTCGTGACCACAGTACGGTCATTCACTCCTGCCAGGCGGTGCGTAATTTAATTGACACCGACGAAGAATTCAGAGATTCTGTGGAGGAATTAAAAAAACGCATTGAGTTGAGTTTATAGAACCTAACGTCATTGCGAGGTACAGCCTGTCCCGATACTTCGGGAAAGCAATCTGTTGAAGGTAAAAACGAAAAAAAATATATATTCCCGTTCCGAGGCTTTGGAACGGGAATTTTTTATGGTTGAAAAGGTTATCAATATATTAAAGAGAGGACAAAAGGTAACAGAGTCTTGAAAATCGATAAAAAATGTTTAATTTTGTGGTCGAGAGAGCAGTAATTTTGTAAAAAATATTACATCGATTTGTAAAGTTCTTTTAGAAAACCTATCTTTGCCGTCCCAAAGTTCTGTTAAAGGAAAAATAAGGAGGTGAGATGGGTGAGTGGCTGAAACCACCAGTTTGCTAAACTGACGTACGGGTAACTGTACCGAGGGTTCGAATCCCTCTCTCACCGCATCGGGATGTAGTTCAGCCCGGTTAGAATGCCTGGTTTGGGACCAGGAGGTCGTTGGTTCGAATCCAGCTATCCCGACTAACCACAAAGCCTGTCAATATTTGACAGGCTTTTTTTATTTTCAAAAAACAAAAGAAAGTCGTTGGTTCTCCCGAAGCTTCGGGACAGCTATCCCGACAAACCACAAAAAATGCCGCTTAGAAATAAGCGGCATTTTTATTTTCTGTCATTTCGAGTATAGCGAAAAATCTTGCTGAGCTTATTTCTTCTTCCTCTTTTTATGAATTACAGGATTATATGAGCCTGAATATACGTCATCCCTAAGCTTTCTTTGAACTACGACAATTTCACCCATCCATTCTCCTGCCATCTTTAGTTTTATGTTTGTATTCATATTGTGTCTATTTATAGATACAGAGTCTTTCTCGTATCCGATATAAGAGATCAATAATTTAGTTGGAATTTTGGAAACCTTTATTTCAAATTTTCCATCAATGTCTGTAACAGCAAAATTATTACTATAATCTTCTTCATTAACATTTACGCCAATCAGAGACTCTTTGGTTTTTTCATCTTCTATTACTCCTCTAATAACCAAACTATCACTTTCAATATTTGTAGATTGTTTATTCTCTATCTTTGAATCAACTATTTCTACCTTTGGTTTTATATCACTTTGCGAAAAACTATTTTCTGCCACCAATAATCCTAATGCCAAACCCGCTGCATATTTCAGGTTGTTTTGCTTTTGCGGTTCGTAGTGTGTGTAAATTTCATTGAGTTGCTTGTTGTAAAATCGTCCGCAGCTTTTTCCTTTTTTATTAGCAAAATACTGTGCAATTTCGGATGGAGTTTTTTGTGTAAAATCGATAACTTCTTTCTGGCAATGCGCACAAAATGCACCGCGCTCTGTTTGCGTCATCTCATTCCAGTTTTCACTGCATGGTTTTGGTATGTCAATATGAAAAACTTTTTTCTTCACTAATTAAATATACTAAAAAATAAATTTATATGAACAGTTTATTTATATGCCTAAAACCCTGATAACTGTCATGTTTATTTGCCTGAAAGTATGATTGCACGCATAATTTTTATCGTGTTTTGACAGTAACATTGTATGTATTTATTATCAATGTCAAAATACTTAATTATGAAAAAGAACGTATTTATTTTACTATCTGCCTGTATGGTTCTACTGATGGTATCGTGCAAGTCAAGCGGAACAACGGATGATTCGACCGTAGCTTCTTCCTCTGAAGTATCAGGTGCCGGACAGTCGGGTGTACAGGATGATGTGTCACAAAAAAATGTGGTGCAAGTCGCTATCGGCAGTAAGGACCACAGTACGCTGGTGGCTGCAGTGAAAGCAGCAGAACTCGTGGATGTATTGAGTAACGCCGGTCCGTTTACGGTATTTGCACCTACCAATGCAGCATTTGATAAATTACCTGCCGGAACGGTGGATGGCTTACTGAAGCCTGAAAAGAAAAATGATCTGGCTGATATTCTTCAGTATCATGTGTATGTGGGTTCATTGAGTGCGGAGTCGCTTCAGGATGGACAAACACTTGGAATGGTAAATGGAGGCACTGTAAAAGTGTCAAAAAAAGA
>JADLAJ010000106.1 GCA_020848255.1 Chitinophagales bacterium | reverse complement strand
GCTTTTTATGGAAGACCGGAAGCCTTCTTAGAGAAAGAAGTACGTTTATCTCAGTCGGCATGGGGCTTTTTGGAGGATGACATACAGGAAAAATTAATTAAACGACTGGCAGATGATTTAGCATCCGATTTGTGGGATAAAAAATACGGACACTTTCGTACACAGCCTTATTTCACCTGCGCGTTAAGACTAATCATTGCGAAACCTTAATTTATTTTTTGAAAAAGAATTTTAATATTCTATTTTGTATCTGAAAATAAAATTATGAAGAAAAGCGAAATACAACCGATGCCGGAATTCTTCGACAGATATATTAATCTGGTGGAAGAAGATGATTTATTTGTAGCGTTAGAGAATGCTCAGAAAGTGGTTGAAAATACAGACATGGATAAACTTCATAAAATAGGCAGTAAAATATATGCTCCGGGAAAGTGGACCATTAACGATATTTATCAGCACATCATCGACAATGAGCGGATACAATCCTTCAGAGCATTATGGATTGCCCGCGGAGACACCAATGAGTTACCCGGCTATGATGAAGATTTATTTGCCGATCATGCCAGAACCGACAACAGAACAATTGATGACATTATAGATGAATTATTAACTGTAAGAAAATCAACATTACAATTATTTAAAAGTTTTGAGCCGGATGCTTTAAAAAATGTCGGTATCTGCTTTAATCGAAAAATTCCTGTGCTTGGATTAGGATATATGATGGTCGGGCATCAGATACATCATCTTCGTGTAATAAAAGAACGTTACGAACCACTAATACAATAAAATGATTATCCGCAGAGCAAACATAGAAGACATAACGCAACTCACGGCATTATTTGACGCTTATCGTGTGTTTTATAAAAAGACATCAGATATTGAGCAGGCTGAGATTTTTTTATCGGAAAGAATACATAATAATGAATCTGTCATTTTTGTGGCAGAAAATGAAGCGCATATGCTTACAGGTTTTGTTCAGTTGTATCCGCTCTTCTCCTCTACCCGCATGAAACGTTTCTGGTTGCTGAACGATTTATATGTTGCACCGGAACAGCGAGGTAAAGGAATTTCTGTTGCACTGATTGAAGCAGCAAAAGAATTATGCCAAACATCCGGTAGTTGCGGCATGATGCTGGAAACGGCCAAAAGCAATCTCATCGGCAACAACTTATATCCAAAAACAGGATTTGAACTGGATGAAGCGCACAATTATTACTCATGGGATGTATAAACTCTTAAAAGGAAAAAAGTATGCTTGATTTTAACCGCAATTACATTTTAGAAGATGAACGCGTTTTGCTGCGCCCTTTGTGCAATGATGATGTTGAACATTTACGAATATTTTCCATTAACGAACCCGAACTTTGGAAGTATTCTTCGCAAAAAGCAGACAATGAAGAGGCCCTTGTAAATTATGTTTCCACGGCAATGTCTAATCGCGAGAAATTAATGGAGTATCCGTTTATCGTTTTTGATAAAAAGACACAGCAATTTGCCGGTAGTACCCGCTATTACGACATTCAACTTTCACATCAGACATTACAATTAGGATATACATGGTATGGAAAAGAATTCCACGGAACAGGATTGAATAAGCACTGTAAGTTTTTATTATTGCATTTTGCTTTTGAAACGATGAAAATGGAACGTGTAGAATTCAGGGCTGACCTTAAAAATGCAAGAAGTATTGCCGCTATGAAAAGTATTGGTTGTATGGAAGAAGGTGTTTTACGAAGCAATATGTTGCTGCCTGACAACAGAAGGCGAGACAGTATCGTACTCAGTATTTTAAAGGATGAATGGTTTGCGGTTGTAAAAGATAAATTAAAAGAGCGTATTTATTAACTCCATTTCACCTTGCAGCTGTATAAAGAAAAACCCTAAGGAAATTGCTGCCTCGCAATAACTTATAATACACGTTAAGGCACTCTCACAAAACTGCCGGTGATACTGCCGTAGCCACCCCAAATACCATACGCACCATTGACATTTGACTTCACATATACTGCCGAACCAAACGGATTACCTAATCCGTTACGGTTGGATTCTACAGTTCTCCAGAAATCATAATGCGCTTTGTCAATTACAGAAAGTTTAATGGTACAAACGGAATCCCGGATATCCCAGTAACCATCTCTGTCAAAATCACCGCTGGCTGCCGTACCAATCGGATGGCCTTTCGGAATAAATATTTCAATGATGCCGCCGTTAATTAAGGCATCATCAAACACGGAGCGATCATTGATTAAAAAGGCTTCATTATCTGCTTTAGTAAAATAACGATAGAACGTTCCTGCAGCGGGTGGATCCTGTAGTCTGCCATACACCTGATAAAATGAATCTGCCAGCGTTGCATTTGGGTGCGGGCGCAACCACAGAGAATCAAAGAATACCGGTTGCGGGATTGTGGTAGTAGAAGTAATCGTTTTACCGTCAATTTCAATTTTTAAATCATATTGTTTTCCTGTTTGTCCTACATAAGCTAAATTATCCAAGCCAACCGTATAAATTATAATCGGAGGAAATTCTGACGCACTGGAAATATTCAATCCGAATTGTGCCGCTAATGGAATGGCAACAGAATCGGGTAAACTTTGCAATATGGCTCCGTTATATTCTACCAAAGGAATGGTATCATTTCCGGAGATAACCGTCATACTGGCACCGCTTACGAAATAGTTGGCCAAATTACTCAGATTGATATTACCGTAAAAAGCCGCATTCTTCGTTAGCAAAACATAAGGCGGAATGCCGTTCTCAATATGTCCTTCCACCACATAAGCATCTTTCGGATTCGGTACTTTTAAATCAATTTCTTTCTCGCAGGCAGCAATTATGCAAACACTAAAGAAGAGTATATATTTTTTTATGTTTTGCATATTCTAAAATTTAAAATTCCAGGTAAAAGAAGGAATCACAGGAAATAAAGAGACATTAATGGCGGTTTGTTTTAAGTTGCCGGATTTTACATCTCCTTCTACTTTATTATAAATGAAATAAGTGTTCTTGCGGTTGTATACATTGTACACGGATAGGTTATAACTGGAGCGCCATCTTCGGTTGGGTTTACGCTTTGGCACCGGACTGTAATTCAGCGAAAAATCTAAACGGTGATAAGCAGGCACACGAATAGAGTTGCGCTGCCCGTAAATAAAAAACGGAGAAAACTCCACGATACCGATTCCGGTAACCGGCGTGATGGCATTACCCGTAGCATATACCCAGGTAGCGCCAAGCGTCCATTCTTTATTGAAATCATACGCCAGATTAATGGTCAAATCATTCGTTCTGTCATATTTTGCCGGGAATATCTTTCCTTCATTTAAATCTGCAAATTTTCTATCCGAACGCGCTAAAGTATATCCAATCCATCCGTTTAATTTTCCGGTTCTTTTCTTTAAGAACAATTCAATACCATATGCTTTTCCTTTGCCGAAAACATACCCGCGTTCCTGATCCACATTTAATTCGTTCACATAACTCTCAGAATATTCAATCTGATTCCAGAGATGTTTGAAATAAACTTCCACGGAAGCTTCAAACATATTGTCCTTGAAGTTTCTGAAATACCCTACAGAGTATTGCAATGCCATTTGTGGTTTCACGAAAGCGGAACTTTGCACCCAAATGTCAGTAGGCAGTGTACTGTTGGAACTGGAAACTAAATGTATATACTGATAGTTCAGTCCTGCGCCGAATTTTATAGAATTTTCTTTCCCGAATGCGTAGCGCATACTCATGCGTGGCTCCGGACCGACATAGGTTTTGATTGGTTTTGCTTTACCATAGTTAGTCGTATCAAATCCTGCAACGCCATCGCCTTTAATGTCTTTGTATGGGCCAATGTGCTGAAAAAGACTTAAACGGAATCCGAAATCAAATTTTAATTTTTCATTCACCGAATACTCATGGTCTGCATACAAAGCAACTTCATGAGAATATCTTCTGTTCAGATTGGTTTCAAAATTGGTATCGCCGCTGCGCAGTACAGCCTGTGTAGGCGTCATGCGGTGATGCGTGTACGTAACTCCGAATTTCAGTTTATGTTTGGTATTCACATAATAATCCAAATCCATTTTCAGGTTATAATCACGAACACCGGAAGAAGCTTTAAATCCGAAATCCAGTTGCTGTCCGTTAAAACTGAATTGATAATCGTTAAATATAAACGACATGTTCATGAATAATTTATCATTGAACAAGTGATTGTAACGCACGGTTGCTGTGGCATTCCCCCAGGGAATTTTTACATTCGTATTGTTTTTTGCCGAGTTGTACACAAAAACATCTCGTCCGTAATAACCGCTGATATACAATCTGTCTTTATCTGAAAAGCGATAATTCGCTTTAATATTTACATCATAGAAAAAATAGTTGGTACCTGCAAAATCCGTTCTTTTCAGAAACGGCTGTGCAATATCAAATACATAAGTTCTTCTGCCGGAAATTAAGAAAGAGCCATTTGCAGGTTTCGGCGATTTTGGTTTTTTAAAAGGTCCCTGCAATGTCAGTCTTGAAGAAATAATACCAATTCCGCCTTCCATTTCGAATCGTTTATTATTTCCTTCTTTCATTTGTATATCAATTACAGAAGAAAGTCGGCCGCCATAATTAGACGGCATGGTGCCTTTGTATAAAGTCGTATTTTTTACCGCATCCGCATTAAACACGGAAAAGAAACCGAATAAATGTCCTGTATTGTATACAATGGCATCATCCAGTAAAACAAGATTCTGGTCGGGACCGCCACCACGCACATAAATACCGGAATTGCCTTCACCTGCTGCCTGTACACCGGGCAATAACTGT
Source organism: Chitinophagales bacterium (assembly GCA_020848255.1). Classification (GTDB taxonomy): domain Bacteria; phylum Bacteroidota; class Bacteroidia; order Chitinophagales; family JADIYW01; genus JADJSS01. The sequence continues at coordinate 9,228 of JADLAJ010000106.1, read as the reverse complement.
ATGGCTTTAATGATATCCACTTCTCCCATAAACGCCGGAATCGATTTTATCCTGTCGGTGGAGAGTTCTTCTTTTCCTAATGTCGTGCTCTTTACATTTTCGTCTTTACGTTCATCTGTAATTACTACTTCTTCCAGTATTTTTGCGTCATCAGATAATTCTGTATTGATTCGAACATCTTTATCCAATACAATAGTTTCAATTTTAGTATTAAAACCTAAATAGGAAAAAGCGATTTGATACGTTCCTTTCGGCAATGACAAGGAATAGAAGCCATATAAGTTGGTGGTAGCTCCCAACGCATTATTGCCCTGCACATAAACGTTTGCACCTATGAGTACTTCCCCGTTTTTAGCATCTTTGAGGTAACCACTTAATGTAAATTTCTCCGGTTTTTCTTCCTGTGAAAATACATTGAACGATGAATATAAAAAGGTAAAAAGTAATATGATAGAATTGAATTTCATTATAGGATTTGATGGATTAAAAATAAGGAGTTGATGGCACTATTGAGATTAATCCTTTATTATTTTTTTGATGAGCATACCATTATCTGTTTCAATCTGCAGTAAATACATACCTTTCGGCAAATCATTTAATGCCAGTGTGTTTTCTGCAGGATGATTAACCGAATAAATCATTTGACCGATATTATTCATCACCTGAATATTTTCCAGTTTCAGGTTTGACTGACAAACTATATTCAAACCGGATTGGAACGGATTCGGATAGATGGCTATTTCATTTTCCAAACTCTTGTTGCTTACAAACGTCGGAGTTGCGAGTAAATTGTACGCTTTCTGAAAATCGGGAATACCATATCCAATTTTCTTATCTGGTGTTAGGTATTGCGAAGCACTTTGTTCAATCGCTGTTTTTATTTCCCAATTGGATTTAGCCGGAAACGCCTGCCATAAACAGGCGGATAAGCCTGCTATTTGAGGCGTGGCAAACGATGTACCTCCATTAGAGTTGGTAAGTTGTCCTAAATAGTTAAAATACCAAGGGTTGACACCTACAGCTGCGACGTTAGGCTTAATCCTCAAATCACCGGGGATTCCGACACTTGAAGATATAGCGGGCACACCATTGATATTAACACTTGCCACTGCTAAAGCACTATCTGCGCATGCAGGGGAAGTCACCCATATTCCATTATCAGAGTTTCCAGCAGCAACACATACTAATAATCCTTTTGAACTTGCTAAATTAACGGCTTTTGCACCGATTGTATTATTTGTTTTTGTATCAGTTGTATCATAATTATTTTGAGGTTCGTTATTAAAAATAAAATAACCTAATGAAATACTAACCAAATCCACTCCTAATTGTGTACATCTTTCTAAAGCTGCTGCAAGGTTAAACTCTTCCTGTATTCTTTCTCCACTGTTATCTTCTGTATGAAAAAGGTAAAAATTTGACTTAGTAGCAGTACCGATATATTGATTATCCTTTAATCCACCGATAAATGAAAAACAACTCAATCCATGTGTTCCTTCATCATAAACCAATGAATCACCATGTACATAATCATATGTCCCTAGTATTCTGTTGTCACTAAAAACCTGTGTAAATGCTGCAATAGTATTTGCATTTTGAAAACCATTATCACAAACAGCAATCGTCATATTTTCTCCATTAAATCCCTGTTCGTGCAAATATTGTCCGTTTAATAATTGTGTTTGAGGAAAAGAATTGGAAAAATTATCTTCATAATCCTGTATCTCGCTTGTTTCTTCGCATGCATTCGTTGCGGTAATAGATGCTATACCGCCTGTATTACTTGTTTTTTCTACCTTTACCATGGATACAACAAACGGTAACTCACGAATTTGTTCTACTGTATTTTCTTCCAAACTTACCAATACGGCATTCAGCCAGTTAGATGTACTTAAGATGTTGGCATGTATACTTTTTACTTGTTCCACATACAATGCATTCACCGGATAATCTCGCTCATCAAAGGGTATATCATATTTCTTCCGGTTTTGAAGTGCCTTTTCATTAAACAGTTTTGTCACATCCACATTTATTGGCTTGTCTTTGAAATAGACAATATATTTCCCGGGATTTCCTTTTGAAAAAAGGCAATTCGAAACAACTAATAAAATAAAAAGTATGTAATTATTCTTTCCCATAATCAATTGCGTATTGTCTTAAAATAAATCCTTTTTCTGCTCTGTCTTCCCAGGGTGCCCCGATATTAATCTGCCCCACCACTATCCAGAATTCGCGGTAGACCAAGCCCACAGCTCTTGCATACCGCTCTATAGAATATGTTTTAGTAATGGCAGATGAATCCTGAATTTGTGAAACCAGCAAGGTGGAATCAAAAATTTTTGTACCATTATCATAATACAAATCCCTGTTTTTAATCGTGTATTTCCAGTCGTATAAATAATAATTGGAAGTATCGATAATATAAGGAGGCGGAGCGGTAATCAGTTTATTGCCCAGCCACTTTTTATTTACATCATTCGGAAACACCATTTTTATGTACCGTAAATTATCTTCCACACGTTCTGCCACCAAATCCGTTTTCACCAGATAATCTACATTGAACAATTCCCATTCCGTCGTCAGTGTATCCGAATAATAACGAAGTATTTTTTTAGCGGTCCTGCCTAAATTATCCTTAAACTGCTCTCCTATTTTTTCTTTCAGATAAATACTGGAATATCTTCTCGAATTATCAAAATCATTGTAAATCACCGAATCTACTCTGTAAATCACAAAGCTGCCGGAATCGTCGGGAAGATAATTATAACCATAATCGTAATCACTTGTATCTGTTTCTTTCTTGCATCCGGTCAGCGCAGAAACAACTACAATAGAAAAAACAATTATGGAATAAATATGTCTCACTTAAAATCTTTGAAAATTATTACAACCATAGAAAGAAACTATTCTTTCCCGCTATCTACCGCATATTGTCTCAATATAAAACCAAATTGCGCATTCTCTTCATATATTTGGTCATCTACCAGCTGCGCATCAAGACGCCATAATTCTTTATAAACCAAGCCAATATTTTTTGCATATTTCTCTACTGAATATACTTTCTGCACATTGGATGAATCTGCCACCTGTAATACAGTAAGGGTGGAATCAGAATTTACATTTGAATACGTATAATTCTGGTTAATTTCTTTCAGCGAATAATTCCAGTCAAAATTCGTGGTGGTAAATTTTAAATCACCGAAAGGAAAATGATTTAGCTCGTTATATTTATTTCCGCGCCAGGTATTTCCCACACTCACCGGAAATGTAAGTTTGATATATCTTATATTATCTTCAACCTTTTCTACATTCGTTTTATTTTTGACAAAGTACCAAACATTAAATGGATGCCATGGATGATTTAAACTATCCGTAACAAAGCGTTCCACTTTTTTTGCAGAACGACCTAAGTTATCTACGTATTGCTCTGTTACAACTTCCTTTAAATATTGAGAAGAAGTTCTCTTAAGGTTAAGCGGGTTAAAATCATTATATATAACTGAATCTACTTTATAAATAACATAGGAACCGGAATCATCAGGGTAATAGTTATATCCATAGTCAAAGTTTACTGTCTCGTTTTCCTTTTTACAGGAAACAAGAAAGATAATGACTGAACAGAAAAATAATAATCTACAGGTTGTAGTCTTCATACCAAGCATAAATATACAATAAAGATGTAATTTTCACCAATATAGTTGGCTAACTATACAACCTTTTATGGCGTGTTTTGTTTGATTTCTGTGCCAAAAACAGTTCCAAAATCTAATTTCCCTGAAAAAATCTGCCTGGTTTGCAAGAAACCCTTCAGTTGGAGAAAAAAATGGAAAAATATATGGACAGAAATTAAATATTGCAGTGAGCGCTGCAGAACAACAAAAAAGCTAATAAATCATGAGTTTACACAGTCTTAAAAGCACGCAAAAGTTACCGATTTCCTTAGATAAAGCCTGGGATTTTTTTTCATCTCCGTCCAATCTGAAAGTTATTACTCCCGATTACATGAGTTTCAAAGTGACTTCCGAGGATGCAGATCTACCAATGTTTCCTGGAATGATTATCAGTTATATCGTACGTCCGGTAATGAATATTCCGATGGAATGGGTGACGGAAATTACGCATGTGAAAGATCACGAATATTTTGTGGACGAGCAGCGATTTGGCCCTTACAGCTTATGGCATCACAAACATTTTTTTAAAGCAATAGACGGCGGTGTGGAAATGACGGATGTTGTGCATTATAAAGTTCCGATGGGCTTTTTAGGTGATATCGCCAATGTTCTTTTTGTTAAGAAAAAACTGAACGAAATATTTGACTACAGAACACAAAAGCTGACCGAACTTTTCGGCACACTTTAAAATTCTATTTGTATTTTTATTCCATAAAATCAATTTATGGATAACCAAAATACAGTTGGCGTGCAGTTTAAAGCAATGAAAGTACTCCATATTGTCTTGTGTGCGGGTGTTGTAATCATTTTAAGTATCATGCGATATCTGGTTAAACAACAAGCACCTGTTGACCATGCGCAGGATAATATGGCATTTGAAATTATTGGTGTAGCTGTAGCTTTTATCTGTATGCTGGCTTCGAGATTTTTATTTCTCACGCGGGCAAGTGCCGCTGTAAATATCCCTGCTCTATCAGAAAAAATTGCTGCTTATAGGGGTGCATTAATTCTTCAGTTAGCCTTGCTCGAAGGACCAGCCATTATCAATACCATTTTTTATTTCCTGACAAAAAACGACCTGCACTTTTTCATCGCAATAGGATTGCTGTTATTCATGATATGGGCTAGACCCACCCGTTTAATGGCTGCAAACTTGTTGTTTAATTCTCTGGAAGACAGGCAGCAGATTTATGATGATAATTTGCAGTTATGAATAAACATAACAGCAAAGGAAGGAGCATCGTTTAAAGTAAAGTATTAGAGATTGCTTCGCTCGCAATGACGGTGATTTCAAAATAATGGATTATCACTCAGCAATATACCATCTTCATCACTGTAAACATATTCATCAGGATTGAAGAATACGTTTCCGAAATTCACTTCTATCTGTTTTAATCCCGGATATTTTTTCACCGAACGGGTCGGATTGGTATTCAATGCTTTCACACCAATCGGCATACTATTCAACGCCACGCTGTCTCTAACACAACCGTTCACAATAATCCCTTCCCATTCATTTTTAATAGCGGCTTCGGCCAGCATATCGCCCAGTAAGGCACAACGCAAAGAACCTTCACCATCTATTACCAACACCTTGCCCTTTCCATTCATATTGCGCAACGTATCTCCTACCGGCGTGTTGTCTTCAAAACATTTTACCGTATAAATCTGTCCGTAGAATTGTTTCTTTTGTCCATAAGACTGAAAAATAGGCAATGCAACGTGCACTTTTCCTTCATTGGCGTCGAATAAATCAGCAGTGGAAAACATAATTTGAAAATTTGAAAATGAGATAATTTGAAAATGAAGTTACAATTTTAATTGAAAATATCGTACATCCTATTCCGAAACTTCGGAACATAAATCGTAAATTCGTAAAATGTCCAATCAATACACTTCCAATCTGATGATGGTTCGTCCGGCAGGCTTTCAGTTCAACTATGAAACAGCTGTTTCCAATGCATTTCAAAAATCTTTAGAAGGACTAAGTGCCAATGAAATCAAACAAAAAGCGATAGAAGAATTTGATGCGTATGTGGCCAAACTACGTGCAATTAATATAAATGTGACCGTTATTCAGGATACAGACATACCTGCTAAACCGGATGCCATTTTTCCGAACAACTGGATCAGTATGCACGAAAACGGAACGGTATTTTTATATCCGATGCTGACAGAAAACCGCCGGCTGGAGATTCGCCCTGAAATTCTGGAAGAACTGAAAACAAGGTTTGTCGTAAGCAAAGTAAATGATATAACGGCATCTGTAAATGAAGGTAAATTTCTGGAAGGCACCGGCAGTATTATTTTCGACCATCTGCATAAAATTGCCTATGCCTGTTTATCTCCGAGAACAGATAAAGATTTGTTCGTCAATTACTGCAATATTATTCAATACGAGCCGGTTTATTTTTACAGTCAGGACGAGCAGGATAATTTAGTGTACCATACCAACGTGATGCTAACCATCGGTGATACCTTTGCGGTGATTTGCCTGGAAAGTATTAAAAATAAAAGCGAACAGACATTTGTAAAAAACAGACTGGAAAGCACGGGTCACGAAATCATAGATATTTCGTTTGCGCAGATGAATGCGTTTGCAGGCAATATGCTGCAGGTGCAAAATACGGATGGTAAAACATTTCTGGTGATGTCTGCAACGTCTTTAAAAAGCTTAACACCGGAACAAATCGCGCAGATAGAAAAACACACGAGCATTTTGTCAGTCGACATACCAACCATTGAAACGATTGGCGGCGGCAGTGCACGTTGTATGCTGGCAGAGATATATCTGAAAGAGAAATAATTACTGCGGTAGAATCTCTTTCCACTTGTCACTTTCCGCAACTTCTTTAATCACTTTATTGCGTTGCAGTAATAAGTTGGTCATATATTTTTCTAAGAATAGACTATCCGCAATGCTGCCTAAAAAACCGAAGGGTGCCCGGTATTCAAATACATCCGTCATAATGGTTTTACCCTCTTTAGATTCAAAAATATGATCATGACGGAAGAAATCAAAAATACCTTTCGTTTGTTCATCTCTGAAAATATAAGGCCTTCTGAAGTTGGAAATTTTAGAAGTCAGGTATTGAGTTACACCAAAATGTTTAGCCTGCCAGGTAACATATTCACCGTCTTCAATCAGTCCGCTGGTTCTGCCGGCAATGGCTTCTTCACCGGTATGTTCCATCGAATATTTGTGCAAATCAATGCTGCGCGATAAATCAAAACAGATTTCAATCGGTGCGTTAATTTCTGTTGTCAGGTTTATAGTCGGCATATCCTGTTGTTTTATAAATTAATAAACAAACTCACCTTTGTCACTTTTTATCGTCACTTGTTTGGTCGCAGCACTTTCCACAAAACCCACTATCTGCGCATCAATACCAAATGATTTGGAAATGGAAATGATGGTTTCGGCAAATTGTGGGTTACAGTAAATTTCCAGACGATGTCCGCAATTAAATACCTGATACATTTCTTTCCAGCTGGTATTGCTTTCTTCCTGTATCATTCTAAACAAAGGCGGCACCGTAAATAAATTATCTTTCACAATGTGTAGATGCTCTACATAATGTAAAATCTTCGTTTGTGCGCCGCCGCTGCAATGTATGATTCCGTTGATATTTTGAACACCAATTTCATCTATCACTTTTTTCACCACCGGCGCGTAGGTACGTGTAGGCGACAATACTAATTTTCCGGCATCCAGCGGGCTGCCTTCTATTGTATCGGTGAGCAGTTTAGAACCTGAATAAATAAATTCATTATTCGTATTCGGGTCAAAGGCTTCAGGATATTTTTCCGCATAGACTTTTGAAAAAACATCATGACGAGCAGAGGTTAATCCGTTGCTGCCCATCCCACCATTGTACTGACTTTCATAATTCGCCTGACCGTAAGATGCCAATCCTACAATCACATCACCTGCTTTGATATTGGCATTATCAATCACTTCTTCTCTGCGGAAACGTGCCGTCATTACTGCATCTACAGACACCGTGCGAATCACATCGCCCATATCGGCAGTTTCGCCACCCATCGGATACACACGCACGCCGTTTTCATTCAGCATTTCTACTACTTCGTTCGTTCCGTCTATCAGTGCTTTAATCACTTCACCCGGAATTAAATGTTTATTGCGGTTGATGATGCTGGATAATAAGAAATTGGAAGTCGCTCCCACACAAATCAAATCATCCGTATTCATTACTATCGCGTCCTGTGAAATTCCTTTCCATACCGACAAATCGCCTGTTTCTTTCCAGTACAAATAAGCCAGTACACTTTTGGTGCCCGCACCGTCGGCGTGAATAATGGAACAATAGTTTTCGTCACCGGTTAAATGGTCGGGAAATATTTTGCAAAAGGCCTGAGGAAACAAACCTTTATCTGCATTTTTTATCGCAGCATGTACTTCATCTTTAGTTGCGGAAACACCGCGCTGGTCATATCGGTTCGTGTTGCTCATTAAAATTAAACTGTATGTATAAATTTATCCTTTTTTATTTTAAAACATATAGTTCCGAAAATTCGGAACATAGATTGTAAAGTCATTAAGCATTTTTTGCAATATTTACGGCTATCAATAGTTAAACAGAGTAATTTATCTTTGATAAATCCTATATGCTACTATGAGACATCCGAACAAAAAAGCACTCATTTCTACTTCTCACTCTTACTATATGCCTATATGTTTAAAACTAAACACCGAATTGTTCTAAATGATGATTTAAGTGAATAGACATCGCTTCACCCCAAAGTTCTTTGCTCATCACGCCAAATACAGGATGACGTCCATCAAATTTATCTGCTTTCAGAAATTCATTAAACACCGCTAAAAATTCTTTTTGAGTGGCTTCAAATTCCGGGTCTTCTTTCACAATGAAAGATTCTGCTGTAATCAGGTTTTTAGGCCATTTCGTAATGGCTTTTATCATCATCCATCTTGCAAATGGATTGGCTGATAAAAAATACAATTTATCTTTAGGCACCTGAATTTTACCAATCGGCACGGAGAAAGCGATAATCATATGTTTCAGCATTTGCGACACGCTCATTTTTCCCCATTGGCGTTTTGAAGTGGCACTTAGCTTGCCGACTCTTGCCAGCATTTCATCTTGTGTTTGTTTGTCAAAAAGTGTAGGCATAATTTATTATTACTTGTTGTAAAAATAAGCTATTTTTTGATAGAATTGATACTAAAGCCCATTCCTGCGGAAAAACGAAATTCCGATAAATCTTTTCGCACATCAAACAAATGCTGTCCGGAGACAATTCTGTTTTGTACGAAGAAATGGAAATATTTATGCGGATAATAATCAGATTCAATCAACGTAATTATTATAAGATTAATAACTGAATTTGACAGTAGATTTTTTTTGATAAACATAATCAGTAATGAATCTTAACTAAAATATACAATCCAGCTAAAAAGGCGTAAAGTCAAAAAATAGAGTTGCATTTTTTTCTTATGTTTACCTTGAAAAGAAAAATGGAGATTAATTCGTTGATTTTCAACTATTAATCTCCATTCTTGCAGAGAGAGAGGGAT
>JADLAJ010000105.1 GCA_020848255.1 Chitinophagales bacterium | reverse complement strand
TTTTTCCAGTTCTTCTTCATACTTTATAGCATCCACCAGCTTCTTGGGATTGGAGTTATTGTTAACCAGTAAATCCGACAGATCTTTTTTTGAACGCAGGTTTTGCAGTTTATCAATAGATATTGTCTGGCTGTCTGCATTCTCATTTAATATGGCGGCAGCGGTGTTTTCAGTAAGGGTATCTTTGGTGAAAGATTTTATGATAGTTGCTTTGCCGGAAGCCTGTTGCTTCGAGGGTAATTTCGCTTTTGAAAGGGTAGTCTTTTTTAATGCCATACGTGTGTGTTTTTAGATTGTAATAATCTTATAAAACTCGCGTTTTGGCCATAGGAATAACATGATAATTATCATTTTGAGAGATGATAATTATTAGTGCAATTTTAAAAGAAAAAGAGATAGATTATAATGAAAACTTATGCTTTGTATTTGTTTACAATCGCATCGTAATTTTCAGAAAATTCTTTGTAAACAGATTCAATACCGTCGCGTAAACTGATAGTATGTTTCCAGCCTAAATCGTGAATTTTAGAAACATCCGTAAGTTTGCGTGGTGTGCCGTCCGGTTTGGTGGTGTCGTGTACAATTTTGCCTTCGTATCCAACAATTTCTTTCACCAATAACGCTAAATCTTTGATGGTGATTTCTACGCCGCTGCCGCAGTTTACAAATTCCAAACCATCATAATTCAGCATTAAAAAATATAAGGCATTTGCCAAATCATCTGCGTGTAAAAATTCTCTGAAAGGAGAGCCTGTTCCCCACATCACCACTTCAGGTACATTATTCATTTTTGCTTCGTGAAACTTGCGAATCAATGCCGGCAATACGTGTGAGTTATTCAAATCGTAATTATCATTCGGACCATACATATTGGTCGGCATTGCCGAAATAAAATCACAGCCATACTGACGTTTGTAGTTTTCACACAGTTTTATACCGGCTATTTTTGCAATGGCGTACGGTTCATTGGTTTCTTCCAGAACACCACTTAATAAGTAAGATTCTTTCAGCGGTTGCGGTGCCATTTTAGGATAAATACAGGTACTTCCCAGAAACAATAATTTTTTTACCTTATGCACGAATGCGGCATGTATCACATTGCATTCTATCATTAAGTTTTCATATAAAAAATCAGCGCGATACACGTTATTGGCATTGATGCCACCCACTCTTGCTGCTGCTACAAATACATAATCCGGTTTATTGGTTTCAAACCATTCGTTTACAGCTGCCTGATTAATTAAGTTTACTTCTTTAGAAGAAGCAGTCAGTATATTAGTATGTCCTTCCGCTTTTAATTTGCGCACAATCGCAGAACCCACCATTCCGTTGTGTCCTGCTACGTATATTTTGGAATCTTTTTGCATAAAATAGTGATAAAGCATGAGTGGTAAATTATAAATAAATATCTTACTACTTATTACTTACTACTCACTACTAATTTATTCATGATAATTAAAGATTTTGTGACCGCCTTCCAGTAAGTATTTGTCACGCTCAAATAATTTGATGTCGTGTTCCATCATATCTTTTACTAAAGAAGCTAAGTCATGTTTTGGATACCAGCCTAATTTTGTGTTAGATTTAGTTGGATCGCCGATTAATAAATCCACTTCCGTAGGACGGAAATATCTCGGGTCAATCGCAACGACTTCTTTGCCCGCTTCCACCTGATAAGCAGGATTTGAACAGGATTTGATATATCCTTTTTCCTCTACACCGGTGCCTTTAAATTCTACTTCGATACCTACTTCTTTGAACGACATTCTAACAAACTCACGTACTTCAGTCGTTTTTCCCGTAGCAATAACATAATCATCCGGTTCCGGCTGTTGTAAGATTAAATACATCGCTTCCACATAATCTTTCGCATGGCCCCAGTCGCGTTTTGCATTTAAGTTTCCTAAGTACAATTTATCCTGTAAGCCCAGTGCAATTTTAGAAACTGCACGGGTGATTTTGCGTGTTACAAAGGTTTCGCCACGTAAAGGCGATTCGTGGTTGAATAAAATGCCGTTACAAGCATAAATGCCGTACGCTTCGCGGTAGTTTACCGTAATCCAGTAGCCGTACATTTTTGCCACGGCATACGGAGAGCGCGGATAGAAAGGTGTTTTTTCCGATTGCGGAATTTCCTGTACTTTTCCGTACAACTCAGACGTAGATGCCTGATAAATTTTAGTTTTATTTTCCAGTTTCAGAATACGGATGGCTTCCAGTAAACGCAGAGAACCTACTGCATCTACGTTCGCCGTGTACTCAGGAGTATCAAAAGACACTTTTACGTGGCTCATCGCACCCAGGTTATAGATTTCGTCCGGCTGTACCTGTTGGATAATGCGAATCAGGTTCGTAGAATCCGATAAATCGCCGAAATGCAGTACGAAATTACGGTTGTCGATATGCGGATCCTGGTACAAATGGTCAATTCTATCGGTATTGAACAAAGAAGAACGGCGTTTGATACCGTGTACTTCATATCCTTTTTTCAATAACAATTCTGCTAAATACGCGCCGTCTTGTCCTGTGATACCTGTAATAAGTGCTTTTTTCATCTGAGAAATTTAAAGAGTTGGCAAAATTACGCTTTTTTTTCGTTTTTTTGAGGTAATATGAAGCAAAAATTAGCCATTTTTCTGTCCGGTTCAGGCAGTAATGCCCGTAATATATGTGCATATTTTAAAAATCACGAGAAAATAGAAGTGGCGTTGCTGCTGAGCAATAAGGAAAACTCCGGAGCTAAAGCCATCGGAGCGGAGTTTAAAATACCCTCTTACATCTTTACCAAAGAACAATTTTACAGCACGGATGAAGTCATTTTCAAATTAGCACATTTTCAAATTAACACAGTGGTGCTGGCCGGTTTTTTATGGCTGATTCCTGAGAATCTGCTCGATAAATATCCCAACCATATCATCAATATCCACCCGGCATTATTGCCGAAATACGGCGGCAAAGGCATGCACGGGATGCATGTACATGAAGCGGTTTGGCAAAACAAGGAAACGGAGAGCGGTATCACCATTCATTTGTGCAGTAAGGAATATGATAAAGGAGAAGTTTTATTTCAGACTTCTGTAGCCATTGAGGAAGGCGATACACCGGAAATCATTGCTAAAAAAGTATTAGCCTTGGAACACGAATTTTTCCCGCGCGTGATAGAAGAATATTTGTGTGTCGAGTTTGATGATGACTTAGTATAATTTTAATATTCTCTTAGGGCAAACAAACATCCAATTAATAAGCATTAACTGGAATAAACACAAGACATGAAATTTTGTATTGTTTAAAATTGCTGTGTGGATGCCCAATATCATTTTCGGAGTGATTGCCTTACTGCTGATTATTCGTGCGCCGAAGTAAAATTCTAAACGTCATTGAGAACACTATACCAGCTTGACGGTAAGGGTAAGAAGTAATCTTTAAATAAGAAAATACTGTCATGCCGTAGAAGCCGGAATATCATTGATATGGTTTGTGAAATTGTTAAATACGGATTTTCTTGAAGATGCGAAACAAGGCTGTGTATTTAAATATTATTTTCAGTATTTCGTTTTAGACGATTATCTGTTTTTGAGATTGCAATGTTAATTTCTTTAAATAAATCATGTTTTATATCTGATATGCATCTTAATAATTGTAATTCTGTATTCGTCAAAACTTCGTTTTCAATTTGTTCAAGATATTCATAAAATATTTCTATTCTTGTTTTTCTCATTGCTAAACGATCTTGAATATCTCTGTTGTCTTCTATTTGTATTGTTATATTGCATAATCTTTCAAATATTGTTTGATCTAAAATATTGGTGTCGTATATAATTGTTTCATTATAAACGAATGACTTGCTAAGATTGGTAATGTAATATCCTCCACAGAGGGTAATATTGTAACTAGGGTTTTCTAGATGTGTATTATTTGAATGAATAAATGAATTTATGCTTAAAGAATTAATTACACTTTTTGCTATATCATCTGAACCTCCAAATGCAGATACAATAGAGATTAATTTATTTAATTCGACATCAGCCAGACCAATTTTAGCCTTATTGTGAAGATATCTTAGAATATACAAACGAACCAACTGCAAACGTTTTGAACCCAAACTGGAGTCAAAAATATTATATGATTCTGACCTTTCTTCCTTAAAATACTTCCATTGACCAAGTATGCTGCCTTTAAAAACTTCATGAAATGGAAATGTATATTGGGCATCTCCATTTATGTAGTTGTTTATAGCACTATCTGCATGTATATGACCTGATGTAAGGAAATTTTGAATTAATGTTATCCCTTTACGTGGATTTCTATCGCTTAGGTATTCTAGTAATTTGCTATTGTTTTCATTAAGAACACTTTTTTGAACTATTTTAAAAAATAACCCTAAATCTTCAACTTGAAGTTTACTTCCGTTGTTTAATACGATAGTTGCTTTTTGTCCTTTTAAAAGTTGATTGGCATATGTTAAGCGTCTGGATAAAACTTCTCTGAATGAAGGAGGATTTACCCAGAATTTTTTTAATTCATAGGCATTGAAAATTGAAGTGTTTTTATGTTTAATATACGTTGAATCTCTTAATGAGACTATAGTATTACATTTGATAATTTTTGATATTGAAATAGCTTCGGAAAACACAACAGTTTCAAGTTTTTCATCTTCGTATAAATCAACATTATCAATAACAATTATACAAAGTTGTTTGGATGAGATGTATTTATAAACTTTCTCAACATACGGTTCTACTTTTTGATAATCTGAATCAATTATTTCAGTTATTTTTTCTTCAAATTTTTCGGGATTTTTACTAAGAAGAGCGTAGGGCCCTCTACGTAACGATTCTATTTCCTTTTCATAAGCAGGTTGAATTACATTTTTGAAATCGGTTGGATTTTCAATATGATCTTCAAGTAAATAATCTCTAAGGGAATTATATATAAAGTCACGAGGATTGCCACTTACACCTAGTTTTTCAAAATCAATATAAATCCAGTGTGCTTTTTGCTTTTTTAATAATTCCTTACTCTTTACTAATTCAAAATGTTTCAAGTATGTTGATTTCCCAGATCCAACAGATCCAATTAATAACGTAACTGGACTTGTTATATTAGGTTGTGCACGTTTAAATGCCTCTGAAAACTCATCTTTTTGTTTATCTCTACGTATACGCTTTGCTGGTTCTATTAAATTAGGTCTATATTGAGATAAATGCATATGTAAGGTATTGTCAAATTTTACCCTACTATCACTTGTAACATAACAACTTTCTAAAACTTTTTCATCATTCAATAATGATTCTGCCATTATTGCATGGTCAATTCCTAACATAATAAAATCTGCAATGTTATTTCTTCCGAGCCTATGGTCGCAGTTGTCTATTATATTATTCAACTTATTATTAAGAATAACATCACTCTCACCACTAATTGTCTTCAAGCTATCATTTTCAACATTATGTACTTCAAATAAATTAAATAATTGTTCAGCATCTGCCATATCATCAAATGGGAAAAGCAAACTTGCATATATATCACTACGTTGAGTTTCTTTAAGAGGGTAAAAGCACCAGCAGTTTCCATTAGTTACCATCACAATGTCTGCTTCTTTGTTCCTTGCATAATCTTCTGCTTGTAATAAAGCAGCATTGATTTCACCATGACCAAGAATTGCCCCAGTTAGTTTCAGTTTTTTTCTTTTAGTTGGTGATGGAAATGCTGCATCAACTTTCTTTGCTTCAATAATTATTTTATAATCACCAGAAATTAATAAATAATCAATATAACCTTCTCTCACACCAGTTGTGTGAGGCTCAACACTAATTTGTCCATTCTTCCATTGTAAAATTTCTTTAATGACTCGATCAATAACATCAAAACGGGTTTGAGCTTCTGACTTATTTTCTAAAGTTCTTTCAAAAGCTTTTTTATGAATTTCTTCAAATATAACAGATACTTCACCCCAATCTTTCATTTTATGATATTTATTTCAAATATACATTTCTACTCTTAAAAATCAAAGCTGTCAATCTTTTAATAACCAATCTTAGGTAATCTTTACGAACCTATCTCCAAAATGCTGAATTGTCAAAATATCCATGTATTTTTGCTATTTAGATTTAATTTAAATAATCATTGTCCAGCCCTAAAAATATAACGGAACTGCAAATCGGAGAAAACGCCGTCATCGGCGAGTTTTCCAATTGCCATGTTGCCTGTAAATTAATGGCAATGGGTTTGCTGCCGGGCTCTTCCATTTCGCTGATGCGAAAAGCTCCGTTTGGTGGTGCTTATTATATCAAAGCAAAAAATCATTATGTAGCCTTGCGCAGCAATGAAGCGCTGAGTGTACTCCTTAGTCCTGTTCTGTAATGTCTGAAGCCCTGCAAAAAATAGCACTTTTAGGAAACCCGAACGCGGGAAAGTCTTCGCTGTTTAACCAGCTGACCGGCTTGCGACAAAAAGTGGGTAATTTTCCCGGAGTTACGGTAGAGCGTAAAAGCGGTTTCATAAAATTAGACGATAAACGCGAGGTGGAAATTATAGACCTGCCCGGTACTTACAGTTTATATCCGACCTCTTTAGACGAACGCATTGCCGTCAATGCCTTAATCGATGTCAACAACAAAGATTATCCCGATGCGATTATCTATATCCTCGATGTTACGCACCTCGAAAGACATTTGCTGCTGCTAACACAAATCGTGGATCTTGGATTTCCCGTGCTGGTAGCGTTGAATATGAATGACATTGCCGCGCAGCAGAACATACAATGCGATGAGAAAAAATTGAGCGAAGCGCTCGGTATTGAATTTATCAAAATAAACGGCAGAACAGGAGAGGGAATTGATATCATAAAATCAAAACTCCCGCAGCTTTTATCGGATAACAAGACGGGCGTGCGTACTTCCTCTTTTTATGAATTAGCTGTAGATGAAAAAAATATAGCGGCAAAAGTGGGAGCATTGTTGCCGGTAAAAAATGAATACCATGCCTTGCTGCTTGCACATCATTCGAAGAAAATTAATTTTTTAAAGGAAGATAAAAAACAGCAGTTGCTGGGCATCGTACAGCAAAATAATTTCAATCCCATCAATAATCAGCTGGATGAAATTATGCAGCGCTACAACAAATTTACGCCTATTGTGAATACGGTGCTGAGCCGTTCGTTCAACAATGCAAGGACTTTAACGGATAAGATTGATTTTGTAATTACGCATAAATTTTTTGGACCGCTTATTTTCTTCGCATTAATGTTGTTTATTTTTCAGGCAATCTTTGCGTGGTCTGTGATTCCTATGGATTGGATAGATCAGCAGTTCGCCAATCTCGCAACTTATTTACAAACCGTTTTGCCGAATACGATTCTGTCGAGATTGCTGACAGAAGGCTTGATTCCGGGTATCAGCGGTGTGATGGTATTTGTGCCGCAAATCACTATTTTATTTTTGCTGATCACCTTACTGGAAGAAGTCGGATACATGGCACGTGCGGTTTATATGTTTGATAACATCATGCAGAAATTCGGCTTGAACGGCAGAAGTATTGTTGCCTTGATTTCGGGTGGTGCCTGCGCCATTCCGGCCATCATGAGTACCAGAACCATCAGCAACTGGAAGGAACGCCTTATTACGATTATGGTAACGCCGCTAATCAGCTGCTCTGCCAGAATTCCCGTGTTTGCTGTGTTAATCGGTTTTATCATTCCGAGTTTTAAAATCGGTCCGTTCAACTCACAAGGGCTGGTTTTTATGGTGTTGTATTTGATAGGAATTACTGCAGCATTAATCGCTTCGTATGTTTTTAAAAAGATTTTAAAATCAGAAGAGTTTTCGTTTCTGATGCTGGAATTGCCGGAGTACAGAAAGCCGCACTGGAAAAATGTGTTTTATACTTTGTATGAAAAAGTGAGCAGCTTTATGTTTGGTGCCGGAAAAATAATTCTGATGGTTTCTCTGGTTTTGTGGTTTCTGGCAAGTTTTGGCCCGAAGAAAGCCATGCAGGAAGCGGTAAATGTGGCAACGATAGAATCTTCTTTATTACACGCAGATAAACAAACCACGGAATTATTAATTGCTTCCAAAAAATTAGAAGCATCGTATGCGGGTTATGCCGGTCGTTTAATTGAACCAGTCATTAAACCGCTTGGCTTCGACTGGAAAATCGGTATTGCTTTGATAACTTCCTTTGCCGCCCGCGAAGTATTTGTCGGAACGATTTCGACTTTGTACTCTATCGGAAAAAACGCAGATAATATGACCATTAAGCAGAAATTGCAACAGGAAAAAAATGCCGAAGGTAAATCTGTTTTTACGATGGCTGTTGCACTGTCCTTGGTCTTATTTTATTTATTTGCCATGCAATGTATGAGTACGCTGGCAACAGTGTACCGCGAAACAAAAAGCTGGAAATGGCCGATGATTCAATTCGCCTATATGACAGGAACGGCTTATATCGTTTCATTTGTTGTCTATCAGATTTTCAAATAAAACCTTTCTTAACAATCTTTCACCAAAACAATGTAAGTTCAGCGTTGTTTATACGTCTATATAGTAAAGACAATATGAAACTCATTATCACTATTTTTAGTTTATTTTCGTTTATCAGCTGCAATCAGGCGCAAAACCAAACGAAAGAAGCAAAGAAAAATTCACCTCAAAAAGTAAAAAAGAATATGAACGCAAATTTAGAAGTTGCCACCTTTGGCGGTGGTTGTTACTGGTGTATAGAAGCCATTTTTCAGCGACTGGAAGGAGTGGAGAAAGTGGAATCCGGTTTCTCCGGCGGACAGGTGAAAAACCCAACGTACAGAGAAGTTTGCACGGGAGCTACAGGTCATGCAGAAGTGATTCAAATCACCTTTGACACTACAAAAATATCATTTGAAGAGATACTGAAAGTGTTTTTTACCATGCATGATCCAACCACTTTAAATCAGCAGGGAAATGACATCGGTACACAATATCGTTCTTCTATATTTTATCATAATGAAGCACAGAAAAAAGTTTCGGAAGAAATTATTACGGCATTAAATCAGGCAAAAGCCTATCCCTCAACGATTGTAACAGAAGTAACTCCGTTCGATGTGTTTTATAAGGCGGAAGATTATCATCAGAATTATTACAACGACAACAGCGGAGAAGGCTACTGCAGGTATGTGATCCAACCAAAGATAGAGAAGTTTGAAAAAGTCTTTAAAGACAGATTGAAAAAATAAGATACTACTTCTTGCCGGAATTGTACCTGATTTTTATCATAGTACTTCCGGATTATCTGTGCTAAATTGTAATAAATCAATTAGCTATGGATAAACCGCTTCGCAAAATAGACCATATGATGTGGGATGTAAATATGCCGAATAGTCTGGTGACTATAACGGGCATGATGACATTTGACAAACCACTTTCCATTCAGAAATTAACGGATATCATCCAGACCCGATTGCTAAAATTTGAGCGTTTTCATAAGAGGGTTATTCTGAAAAATAAAAAGCCAATGTGGCATGTGGATGAAACCTTTAATCTGGCTTCGCACATTCATCATATTGCATTGCCTGAACAGGGTGATTACAAAATACTGCAGAAAGTAATCAGTGATTTAATCAGCCAGCCTTTAGATGAAAGCAAACCCTTGTGGCAGGTGCATCTGATAGATAATTACAATGGTGGCAGTGTGGTGGTTTGGCGATTACATCATGCCATTGCGGACGGGATTGCGTTGGTAAAAGTGGTGTTCTCACTCACAGGTACTACCAGAGCGGAATCACTGCGCATGGATATGCCGGATGAAGTGTTGAGTAACAAGAAACATAGTTTTAAAGAAGATTTTACCCAGTTGCTGCATACAGGAAAAGATATCTATCACGAAGCACAGGAATTACTGAATAATCCTGCACATTTGAAAGATGCCTTGAGCGAATCCTGGGATATTACAAAAGAATTAGGCCGCTTGTTTTTTGGTGAATCTGTTCAGGGAACTATTTATAAAGGAGAACTCGGATATTCTAAAAAAACGGCATGGTCTGAGCCTTTGCCTTTGGATGTGATAAAGAAAATCGGGAAGCAGCATAACGCCACCGTGAATGATATATTACTGGCCCTGATTACCGGTGCATTGCGCAGGCATTTAATAAAACACAAACAAGCACTGGATAAATGCATAAGAGTAGTGGTGCCTGTCAACATCCGTAAAAAGGATGAACAAATCAGGATTCATAATAAAATCGGAATGCTGTCGATAGAATTACCGGTGCATATAAAAGAAAGTTCAAAACGGATTGCTTATATCAGAGAGAAAACGGAATTGCTTAAACATTCTATTGAGCCGGTGCTGATTTATAATTTGCTGAATATCCTGGCAGATGTTATTCCGACTTCGCTGGAACAAAAGTTTTCGGATTTTATAGGAACCAAAATAGCAGGCGTGGTTACCAATGTACCCGGCCCGAGAAACGTAATTTATATGGCGGGTGTAAAAGTAAAAGATATTATGTTCTGGGTGCCGCAGACAAGTCCTTTGGGAATTGGTGTTAGTATTATCAGTTATAACAACAGAGTATGTTTAGGTGTTGTTACGGACGTTAATTTAGTTAGCGATCCGGATACCATCGTAAAAGGATACTATAAAGAATTTGAAGTAATGCAGAAAATGCTGAACGAAAAAAAATAAAATATTAAGACTTAGTTTATTCGTGGCGTTTCGGAAAGTTGAATAAATAAGAGCTTAGAATAGGAACTAAAAAAATGGCGACCGTCGTAATGGAAACATACAAGTCAAATCGTTCACTTTCTATAAACTTAAAAACAGGATTATCATGAAGAAAATGTGCCGGCAGCGACAATAATAATTTGATACCTAAAACACCAATTACCACAAAAGCGGATGTTTCCAGAAACGTATATTTTTCCATTAGCTTTACAAAACTTTGCGCCACAAAACGCATGGCCAGAATGCCTATGAATACTCCAATCCAAATCAGGTAAATATTATCGGTAAAGGCAACGGCTGCAAAAACGTTGTCGATAGAAAATGCCAGATCCATGATTTCCACTAAAATCACTGTAGACCAGAATTTGCCAAATAAACCAATGGTGTATTTGTAGATAAAATTTTCTTCCTTGTTGAGCGTATCATCTTCTGTTTTCGGTGTCGATTTACTTTTAAAATAATCAAAAAATAGGTATAGTAAATAAAAGCCTCCAAGTGGTTTCAGCCACCATATTTTCACCAGCCAGGCTGCGAGTACCAGGCAAATTCCTCTGAAAACATAAGCACCTAAAATTCCATACTTCAAAGCCTTGTTTCGTTGCTCTTTAGGTAAATCCATTACCATGGTTGCCAAAACAGCTGCATTGTCTACAGACAATAAACTCTCAATAATAATGAGATTCAGAATAATCAGTAAGGCCTGTTGTATGGTTATATCGTGTAGTATTTGCTCCATTATATATTAAGTAAATAAACAACGTAAAATGAAAAAAAATCCTTAACAAAGATTAACATATTGGATAATTAATGTAAATTTATTGTGAAAACTGTACGAAATGAAAAAATATTTTATCTCCTTGTTGATTACTTTCGCATTTCTACATGCGAATTCCCAAACAAAATACTTCCCTATCCCCGGAGCTGTTGAAATTCCCGGAAGCAAGATTAACGGTACACTGGATGACCTGACTGATTTCTCTACTCGAACACAGGTTCCGTTTACCATGCCGGATGGCACTAAATTAATGACAGATATTTATCTGCCGATTTTACAGGATAGTTTTGTGTACAACGATACTTTCCAGTTCAATCTGCTGCCGGCCCCGTTTCCACCAATTAAAATACCTATTTACGCAGTATTGCTCCAAAAAGGTTCACAGTTCATTATTTATGATACTATTAACGGAGTGCCGAATCCGAATCCGTATCAGCTACCGATGATTCTGGAAAGAACGCCTTATAATAAAAGAGGAGCCATTGAAGGTGCCGCAATGGCGCTGTTGGGATATGCCGGCGCTGTGCAGGATATGAGGGGGCGGTATACGTCACAAGGTGCTTATTTACCATTATATTCCGATAGCTGGAAGAAATGGCCGTATCACAACTACACACATATTCTCGATATTACAAATCCGACAGATCCGAGTAACGGAAATAACCACGAAGATGGATACAACACGATTGAGTTTGTAAAAAATCAATTGGTAAGAAAATATGATTTAAACAGAGATGGTTTTTTTGAAACAACTGATTTAGTCTACAACGGTTCTGTGGGAACCTTTGGGGCATCCGCATTAGGATACAATCAGTTGCAGGCAGCAGCGGCACATAAAGTGGATCCTTCACAACCGGGTCTGAAATCTATGTTCCCAATTGTAGGTCCGTTGGAATTTTATAAAAGTACCGGTTATCAGAATGGTTGCTTAAGAGATGGTTTGGTAACGGGCTGGCTGCGCGGACAAATTAAAGATACCCGTGATGAGGACATGGCAATAGACGGCGGGCTTAATGATGATATACATTCTTCAAAAGACTATAATACAGCAGATAAATTTGAAGCTGCAAATAAAGCAATTGACCATTTTGTGACCATCAGATATGAAAATAGTCCGGCAGGATATTATCCGAATTCAATAGGAAGAAGTGATATGGATGCCAGTAAAGCACCTGTGGATATTAACGGAGAGGGCGATAAAAACGGTACCTATTCAAGATACAGCAATATTGAAGTGCCAACTTTCCACGTAGCCGGCTGGTGGGATATCTTTGTAGATGGCTCATTAGAAACACATAAGTTTATTCAGGATAATATTACGCAAAAAAAGAACTTACAAAAAATTATCATTGGCCCGTGGGCACACCAGACAATAGCATCTACAAGAACGGGTGATAAAACATATCCTAAAAATGTAACGGATATAACCAGAATTGATATTGCTAATATTGGTGCGGACGGAGACATAAACATTGCGGATATTGCAAAGTCAGAATTAATCAGCTGGTTCAGATATAACCTTAATTACAACGGTTATAATAAATTAGGTGAACCCAAAGTACTGATACCAAAATCAACAAAGTGGCAAAAACCATTGCCACTTTGGCCGCAGATAGAAGTGCGTTTCCCGGCAGATGATTACAAAATTCAGTTTGCCGATTTGTTAAACTTTATATTGGGAGAAGAAAGTTTAAAGCAGGTTCCTGTAGAAATCAGATTAGACGGAAGCTTGGTTATTCCATTTAAACTGGACTTACCGGACTTAGGTCCTATTCTACAGGGATTTGGAACAGCAGGTGCTTTTACCGGAATTCCGAAATACGATTACACCACTATTCCAAGTATCCGGTATTATGTAACCGGAGCATCCAGTGATGATGGTACGGTATCATATGCAGGTAATTACTGGATGGGAACAGAGGTGTTTCCGCCGAATGAAATTCAATGGAAATCTATGTATTTACACCAAAACGGAAAACTTAATTTTGCAAAACCAACTTTTGACGAAGGATATAAAACGTATGTTCATAATCCGGATGACCCGATTATCACCGTGGGTGGTGGTAATATGATAGAAAACACACCACAGGGAGACAGATCCAGTCAGGGACAAATGAATTATTCTGACCCCTTACTGGCACCGTACACAATGGACAGAGAAGGTGTATTGAAATTTGAAACGGATGTTTTGCCGGATTCATTAAGTATAGTGGGTTTCCCGAAATACAAACTATATGCAAAATCAAATCCGGGGAACACCACATCAGGACCAACCGACTGCGATTTCTTTGTGCGTATTTTAGATGTTTATCCGGATGGAAAAGAATTTTTTGTGGTGGAAGGTGCTGTAAATGCACGTGCCCGCGAATTTGCCAAATCCATCGCATTGGGTGCCGAAAATGATGATGCGCCTTTCAGTAATATTGATATCGGAAAAATATACGAATACTATTTTCAGGGATATCCGATAGCGTATACGTTTGCTCAGGGGCATAAAATAAAAGTGCTGATATCCAGCAGTAACTATCCGCGTTTTCAAGCCAGTGCCAATGTGCCGATTATGCCGAATGAATTTTTCAGAAGAAAACCGGCAGATGGCAGAACCTATATTTACAACGGAACAGAATATGCTCCGAGAATTTCAGTACAACGTATTGCTTTCTCCGACCAATATCCGACACAGATAGAGCTACCGGTTTTTGGTAGCACAGCCGTGATAACTGCCATAAAAAAACCAAATGCGACCAAAGCAAACTGGGATGTGAATTTATTTCCGAACCCGAGTGACGGACAGTTTTCAGTTTTCATCAGTAAAAACGGAAAATATCTGGCAACGATTTATAATACTATAGGTGAAAAAATACTGACTAAAGAAATTACAGATCAGCAAACATTCAATTTGTCGGAACTGGCGAAAGGGCAGTATTTACTGGAGCTGATAGATATAAAAGACACGGATCAGAAAGTGACGAAATCATTTACCATCAACTAACAAAGAATAACTAACCAAAAACTAACCAGATGAACTATTTAAGTAATTTATTGAAATTATTTTCAGTATTCCTGTGTTTTATTGTAAGCCTTAGTGTAAGTGCACAGGAAATTTCTATCAAAGGAAAAATCACAGATAAAGAGTCAAAAGATGTGTTGATTGGTGCTAATGTTCAGATTAAAGGAACCAACTTTGGTGCGGTGACGGATGTAGATGGAAAATTTGAAATTAAAGCGGATGTAAAATTACCGGTGGTGTTAGTCGTAACCTATCTGGGTTTTGCCGATCAGGAAATTAATGTAACGGAGGAAAATCAATCCATAGAAACGGCATTGGTGGCACAGGAAGTGCGGGTGAGTAATGATGTGGTAATTTCTGCTTCAAGAGTAAGTGAACGAATTCAGTATTCTCCTTCTTCCATTCAAAAATTAAATTCCAAACAAATACAATCGGTGGCTTCCGGTAATTTTTATCAGGGCTTGGGGAATTTAAAGGAAGTAGATATTACGACAACGAGTATGGGCTTTCAGGTGTTTAATACGCGCGGTTTCAATACTACAGCACCCGTAAGAATTGTACAGTTTATTGATGGGATGGATAATCAGGCGCCCGGCCTGAATTTCCCGGTAGGTAACCTCGTAGGTGCAAACGATTTGGATCTGGAAAGTGTGGAGGTTATTTCCGGCGCCTCATCTGCCTTGTATGGTGCAAATGCATTTCAGGGAATTGTCAGTATGCAGACAAAAAATCCGTTCGATTTTAAAAACTTACAGGTTAAAATAAAAGGTGGCAATCGTCAGATGCTGGATGCGCAGATTCGTTATGCCAATGCTTTTGGTAAGAAAAAATATGGCAGAGATGTTTTCGGATTTAAAGTGAGTGCAGGATATTTCAGGGCAAAGGACTGGGTGGCTGATGATACGATTGCTAATACTTACGGTGATATCGGAACGGATGTGAACGTGAGCACAGTTGTAAGAAAACTGCAATTCAGTGAAGATACAGCCATTGCCCGTCAGTTCAGAGCCTTGAATGCCTATTTGGATTTCTTCCCGAATGCATTTCCCGGAATCATAAATGTGCAGGCACCGGGTTATCGGGAGAAAGATTTAACGGATCAGAAAACAGAAAGTATTAAAGCAAATGTTGCCTTGTATGCACGTCCGATAAAAGATATGCAAATCGAATATCAGTATAAATTTGGAAGAGGCAGCGCCGTTTATCAGGGATCCAACCGTTACAACATCAAAAATATTTTATTTCAGCAGCATAAATTCCAGCTGGATTATAAAGGCTTTACCGCAAAATATTATACCACTCAGGAGAATGCAGGAAAATCTTACGATATGGTGTTTAGTGCCATCAATTTATCCAAAATCGGTATTACAAGATATGTATCGAATTTTGTAAAATCCTATTTCGGAAAACTGTCAGATTACACAAACGGATTTAAAGATGACCCAAATGATGCTGACGTGCAAACATCCAGAGAATTTGCATTGGCTGATGCTTTTAATAATGCGTACTTACAGCCCGGCACTGCGTCATTTGATTCAGCTTACAATCTGATAGTAGATGATGCCAATCTGGTAACCGGTTCCAAGTTTCAGGATAAATCTTCTCTGCATCATGCGGAGGCAAGTTATAATCATACCTTTAAACATGATATCAACTGGATTGTGGGTTCTTCTTTCCGTATGTATATACCGCGTTCTTATGGTTCTATCTTTTTTGACACCTTAGTAAACCGCGCAGACACACTGGATGACGGTTCACCGGATTTAAATGCGAAGTTTATTAATTTAAACACGTGGGAAGTAGGAGGCTATACACAGATTACAGTTGATTTATTTAAAAAGCATTTGAAACTGGTAGGCTCGGCGCGCATAGATAAAGCAGAGAATTTTAAAGTGCAGTTTTCTCCGAGAATTTCTGCCATCGGAACATTCAAAGAGCATACGTTCCGTTTTTCGTATCAGCAGGCATTCAGAACGCCCACCCTTCAAAATCAGTATATTTCACTGGATTTAGGAGCCATACAATTGCTTGGAAATTTAAACGGCGCGGAAGGCTACGATTTTCAGTCAGTGAAAGATTTCAGAAGCAATTACAATGTAACACTGGAAGTAGATCCGACTATTTTAAAACCAATAAAATTAAATCCAATCAAACCGGAACAGGTAAACTCCTGGGAAGTTGGATATCGCGGTGTTTTTGCAAGAAAATTATATGTAGATGTAAATGCCTACTTCAATCGTTATTTTAATTTTATCGGCGACTTGCGTTTTTACATGCCTACCAACAAGGAAATTGTGGTAGGTACCGAAGCCGGTGCTGATGCCATGCTGACAGGTGCTTATAAATTAATCCAAATGCCGACCAATGCGCAGCAAAAAGTAGATGCATATGGCGCCTCCATTGGTTTAAATTACTATATCTGGAAATCACTGATAGGTTCTTTTAATTATACTTATTCCGGTATTAATACTAAGAATTTAAAAGACCCGATTATTCCCGGATTCAATACACCCAATCATAAATTTAACTTAGGCATCAGTGCACAACGCATATGGAAAGGTCTTGGTTTTGGCGTGAACTTTAAATGGGTGAGTAAGTACAACTGGGAAAGCACTTTCGGCGATGGCTCTGTTCCGAGCTACCATATGATGGATATGCAGGTGAATTATGAATTCCCAAGATGGTTTACCTTGCAGGTTGGAGGTTCTAATATCTACAACAACAAACATATAGAAGCGTACGGCTCTCCGCAAATCGGAGCATTGGTATATGGTTCCATGGTGTTTGATTTAGAGAGAAAAGGCAATGAAGGCGAAAGATGGATTAAAAGTAAAAAATGAAAAAAAATATAATTATTACAATCGCACTTGCCGTATCATTTGCTTTGGGTTTTGCATGGAATAATATTGTTTCAGAAAAATCGGATAATAAACAGATAAAGAAAGTAACTGGAATTGGGGGAGTTTTTTTTAAATGTAAAGACCCAAAGAAAATCAAGGAATGGTATAAACAACATTTGGGATTAAATACCGATAAGTACGGCACCAACTTTGAATGGCGGGAAGGTGCGGATAGCAGCAAGCAGGGATATACTCAATGGAGTCCGTTTTCTGAAAAAACCACTTACTTTAAGCCTTCTGAAAAAGATTTTATGATTAATTACAGAGTGGAAAATCTAACTTCATTGGTAAAAGAATTAAGAGCAGATAATGTTACAATTCTCGATACGATAGAAACTTATGATTATGGAAAGTTTATTCATATCATGGATATTGAAGGTAATAAAATTGAGTTGTGGGAGCCAAATGATACAGAATATAAAAAAATTACCGATGGAGTAACAAAATAAAGAGTTGACTGTTCTTTTGTTGTACATCCTTATTAGTTTCATTATTCCAACAAAATCTTTATTTTTGTAGCAACAATAACTGAATGTCTGCAAAATTATCCATCATAGTTCCGGCGTATAACGAAGAAAATACGATTCAGCATATATTGAATAAAATCAATGGTGTAAAACTCATTCAGGATATTCAGAAAGAGATTATAGTGGTGAATGACTGTTCTAAAGATAAAACTGAACAGAAAGTAACGGAATTTCAGCAACAACATCCTGAATTAAACGTGGTTTATAAAAAGCATGACGTTAATAAAGGAAAAGGTGCAGCATTGCGTACAGGGTTCCAAAGTGCAACCGGCGATTTCGTGATCGTACAAGATGCCGACATGGAATATGACCCGAATGAATTTAATATTTTAATGAAGCCTATTTTAGACGGATTTGCTGATGTGGTATATGGCAGCCGTTTTATTGGCGGAAAGCCACATCGCATTTTATTTTTCTGGCATACTATTGGAAATAAAATGCTTACGATGGCTTCCAATATGTTTACCAACCTCAATCTGACGGATATGGAAACATGTTACAAAATGTTTCGCCGGGAAATAATTCAAAGTATTGATTTAAAAGAAAACCGTTTTGGATTCGAGCCGGAAGTCACAGCAAAAATGTCAAAAATCCCCAAAGTAAGAATCTATGAAGTGGGTATTTCTTATTACGGCAGAACCTATGAAGAAGGCAAGAAAATTGGTATGAAAGATGCTTTCCGTGCCTTGTATTGTATTATTCGCTACAATTTACTTCCATAATTTTTTTTATAACAGCGCATTTAACTGTCGTTCGTGATGCAGATAATGCTCTCGAACAAAATTCAGCGTCTGATCGATATTGAACAAGCCGGAGCGAGGATGCTTGAAAATAAATTTATCTTCGAGTTCTGCCGGCAAATCATTTAAAATCCTTTTAAAAGCAGCAGTGTTTTTATCATAATAAGTTTGTAATTCCTCCAGAGAAATTTGTTCTGGAACCTTGCTTACCTGTTTGGGAGCTTTAAATTTTAAAGGTAATTTCAAAAAGACAACCAGCAAAATATTCCTGAATACACTGCCGATATCACTTTTCTGGTTTATTTTATTCTCCGCTAAATTATTATTGATCACCAGAATGGTGCCGCTTTCCGCAAATGCACAATGATACAACGTTTGACCTGCACTCCATCCGCCATCCGCCGGAATTTTATTCAGCTGTTCGTTTGATAAACCGGCAACTTTTATTAGAAACTTGCGTTTTAATACTTCTATGTCGTTGTATTTTTCTGTCAGTTGTGCACTCATAAAATAAATTTACAAAAATCTAACAACTTATTACTCACTACTCACTACTTTTATAGTATGTTTCTCGATTTCTTTTTATTGCTGAAAGAAGAAGGTTTGCCGGTCAGTATCGGCGAATATTTGAATCTGTTGGAAGCGTTGAACAAGCGCGTGACCAGATTCAACGTGGAAGAATTTTATTTTTTATCCAAAACGATTTTAATTAAACACGAACAGTTTCTCGACAGATATGATTTGCTGTTCGGGAATTATTTTCACGGAGTGGAATTGTCAGATGCAGATAAAAAGGAAATCCCGAAAGACTGGCTGCAGAAAGAAATAGACCGTTTCTTTTCTGAGGAAGAAAAAGCGATGATTGAAAAGATGGGCGGACTGGATAAGTTGATGGAACGCTTGCAGCAGTTACTGGAAGAACAAAAAGAAAAACATCAGGGGGGCAATAAATGGATTGGAACAGGCGGCACGTCTCCTTTCGGCAACGGCGGCTTCAATCCGGAAGGCATTAATATTGGCGGTGACGGAGGCGGCAGAAGTGCGGTGAAGGTGTGGGAAAAACGTCAGTTTCAGAACTATTCATCGGATGTGGAACTGAATACCCGCAATATTAAACTTGCCCTGAAACGCCTGAGAATATTGACACGGGAAGGCATTGAAGACGAACTGGATTTACATACCACTATAGAA
Organism: Chitinophagales bacterium; assembly: GCA_020848255.1. GTDB lineage: Bacteria > Bacteroidota > Bacteroidia > Chitinophagales > JADIYW01 > JADJSS01. The sequence goes on along the minus strand of JADLAJ010000105.1, from coordinate 2,465 downwards.
AAGACGAGCAGAAATGGCGGCTACCTTGAAATTGAAATGCATCCGGCAAAAAAGAACCGCGTAAAAGTATTATTGTTTTTTGATGTTGGCGGTTCTATGGATCCGTATGTGGAATTGTGCGAGCAGTTGTTTTCTGCCGCAAAATCAGAACTGAAACATCTGGAGTTTTTTTATTTCCATAATTGCGTATATGAAAGCATCTGGAAAGATAATAATATGCGGTATAACGATCGCATTCCGACATTCGATATCCTCCATAAATTCAACCAGGATTATCGTGTGATTTTTGTGGGAGACGCCACCATGTCGCCTTATGAACTGACGGCATTAGGCGGCAGCGTAGAGCATTACAATGATGAAACCGGTATTGCATGGCTGCAGCGTTTTGTAACCAAATTTCCGAATACAGTCTGGCTTAACCCGAGTAATGAATATTACTGGGACGGAACACCTACGGTAAAAGTTATTAAAGAAGTGTTTAAAGACAGAATGTTTCCGATGACACTCGATGGCTTGGCAAATGCCATGAAAACATTAAAAGGAAAGAAAATTATTCATTAAACATACTTATTACTTATCCCTTATCACTAACTACTATAATATGAATCAAGAATTTAAAGGCACGGAAAATTACATAGCAACGGAAGAATTGCAGATTGCGGTGAATGCAGCCATTGCACTCGAAAAACCTTTATTGATAAAAGGCGAGCCGGGTACCGGAAAGACATTGTTGGCATTTGAAGTGGCCAAAGCATTGAATAAACCCATGTTCACCTGGCATATAAAATCCACCACACAGGCACAGCAAGGTTTGTACGAATACGATGCCGTGGCTCGTTTACGCGATTCGCAGTTTGGCGATGAAAAAGTAAATGATATTTCACATTACATCATGAAAGGAAAAATGTGGCAGGCATTTGAAAACGAAGAGCAGGCAGTTTTGCTGATTGATGAAATTGATAAAGCCGATATTGAATTCCCAAACGACTTGTTACTGGAATTGGATAAAATGGAATTCTATTGTTATGAATTACAAAAAACGATAAAAGCAAAAACACGACCCATCGTTATCATTACTTCCAATAATGAAAAGGAACTGCCGGATGCCTTTTTGCGCAGATGTTTTTTTCACTATATCCGTTTCCCGGAACGACCAACCATGATTGATATTATCGATGTGCATTTTCCGCATCTGGAAGAAGAACTGATGGAAGAAGCATTGAAAGTTTTTTATGGTATCCGCGACATTCACGGCATTAAAAAGAAACCATCGACTTCTGAATTAATCGACTGGATTCGTTTGTTAAAGCTTGGAAAAAACACCAAAGAAGATTTGCAAAAAATAGATTACTTAACGACACAACCGCCGTATTTCGGGTCACTTTTAAAGAACGAACAGGATTACGAGCACATCAATAAAGTAAAACGCGCCGGACAGAATACAATGAGAAGGTTTTAGATAACGATTTTTTAAATCCTTTCATCATGCAGCACCGCGCGTTTCACCAGTGGATTTTCGCGCATCTCGCCGTAATTAGCTCTGTTGTTGAAGATATCTATGGCCGTATAAATCGCCTGACGGAATGAGGTTTCATCTGCCACGCCTTTTCCGGCAATATCTTCAGCCGTGCCATGGTCGGGCGACGTGCGAACAACATCTAAGCCTGCTGTAAAATTAGTACCGTCTTCACCGGCAATATATTTGAACGGAATCAAGCCCTGATCGTGATACATGGCTAACACACCGTCAAATTTTTTGTAATTACAAGAAGCAAAGAAGCCGTCTGCCGGATAAGGGCCAAATACAGTAATGCCCATATTTTTAGCTTCCTGCACCGCCGGTAAAATAATATTCACCTCTTCGTTACCAATCACACCACCATCGCCTGCATGCGGATTCAATCCCAACACAGCAATACGTGGTTTGTCAATACCGAAATCCTGCATTAGGGAAGCATTCATCAGTTGCAGTTTGCGGATTATTTTTTCTTTAGAAATTTTCGAAGCTACATCCTTGATTGCACTGTGATTAGTCACCAAACCCACACGTAAATCCTCGGCCACCATAAACATCAGGTTGTCTTTTGCACCAAAATAATTCATTAAATATTCCGTATGTCCGGCATATGGAAACTGCTCGGAATGCATCACTTTCTTGTTGATGGGTGCTGTTACGAGTACATCAATAAATTTATTTTTAAGTGCATCGCAAGCCGCCTGTAGCGATTTTAGCGCATAATTTCCGGTAATATCGGTCGGAGTGCCAGGCGTAATCGCAAATTCTTCTTCCCAGACAGGAATAATATTTAAGGAATTATGGCTCAGATTATTGTATCCCTTGATAGAAGAATACTGAAATTTATCGAAGTTGAACATCTTTTTGTAATACGATAAAACCCTTGGGTTGCCGTATAAAATGGGCGTAAACTGCTTATACAGATGGTCTTCTGAGAAAGTCTTCATGA
>JADLAJ010000104.1 GCA_020848255.1 Chitinophagales bacterium | reverse complement strand
GTATTGGGGTATTAAAACCCTGTTTGTTACGCAACTATTTAGTCTGTTTTACCAAAAATGTTTATCATTTAATTTCAGAAACCTTCTGATACTTTAAATTATTTTCAATTTATTTTAATGTAACTGTATGCTAATCAATACATAATTTCGTTTTTTTAGTTATTAATAACATTATAAAAATAAAAATGTGAATTATTTTTCGTTAAATTACCATTAAGCTATACTTTTTAGTTAAAATATTTAAAAATTATTCAATTACTTAGCAAAATAGATTTTTAACCAACTAAATTTTTAAACTATGGCAATGCGTAAAAAGTATTTACTCCCGGCAATCATCTTCTTAGGATTGGTTATTGCAGGAGCGTTTAATCCGGGACAAGTTCTCACAGGTAATAGTGCCGGCGACATTAATACGGGCGATACTGCCTGGATGATAGTAGCTTGTGCATTAGTTTTAATCATGACACCTGCGCTGGGTTTCTTTTACGGCGGTATGGCAAATCGTAAGAACATTATCTCTACGGTGTTTCAAAGTGTTATCTGCTTAGGTTTGATGAGTGTGGTTTGGGTAGCATTCGGTTTCAGTTTATGTTTTGGAGATGATATCGGCGGAATTATCGGAAACCCGATGACATTTTTCATGTTCAAAGGTGTTACATTAAAAGCGGCAGCAGCAGGAACGCCTTTAAATGTTTTAGCTCCTACTGTTCCAATGATGATTTTTGCGATGTTCCAGTTAAAGTTTGCCATTATCACCCCGGCATTAATTACGGGTTCATTTGCTCAACGCGTTAAATTTTCGGGATACCTGATTTTTATATTTTTATTCTTTGTAGTGATTTATGCACCTATTTGTCATATGACATGGCACCCGGACGGATTACTGTTTAAATACGGAATCTTAGACTTTGCCGGTGGTACGGTAGTACATATGAGTGCGGGTTTCGCAGCTTTGGCAGGCGCTTTATTTATGGGTCCTAGAACAGAAAGTGAACGCACACATGAATTTGCAAACGTTCCTTATGTAATTATCGGTACAGGATTACTTTGGTTTGGATGGTTTGGTTTTAATGCAGGTTCTGCTATTGGCGTTAATGCTAAAGCTGCAAATGCATTTGCAACAACGAATACAGCAGCAGCTGCTGCCATGGTGGCTTGGGTATTGATGGATGCCATGAGAGGACATAAAGTTTCCTCTATTGGTGCATGTATCGGTGCAGTAGTGGGACTTGTGGCTATAACTCCAGCTTGCGGTTTTGTAAACGTAGGAGAGAGTATTGCCATCGGTGCAATAGCAGCTGTTTGCAGTAATATGGCTGTTCACTTCAAAAATAAATCTACTTTAGATGATACCTTAGATGTATTCCCTTGCCATGGTGTAGGTGGTATGGTCGGTATGATTATGACCGGTATTTTCGCAGCCGATTATGGTACGGGTATTACCGACTGGGGTTTGGCATACGGACAATATAAAACATTCACTCATCACATGATTGGATTGGTAGGTATTGCAGCTTTTGCATTCATCGGTTCTTATGCGCTGTATTATATTACAAATATGATTGAACCAATGCGTGTAACCAAAGAAGAAGAAGAATTAGGTCTGGATATCACACAACATGGTGAATCTTACCAAACATTGAGAATTGATTTATAACTAGCCATTTGAATTATTTATAGCGGCTCACCCGAAAGGGTGAGCTTTTTTTATTTTAATTCAATACGTAAAATCAAAACCAACCCTGGATAAGTCTGTTCTCTGTGCCGCAACTGCTGCAGTTTACGGGCTTTGCGGGGTTATCTGGAACAGTATTTTCATTGCCGCATGCCGTGCAGTTAAATAGTGTTTTTATGGAATTTATTTTATGGCAATCTTCGCAATAGACTTTATAAGAGCCTTTAGGCACAAATAAAGTATGGTGACAGTGCTGACAAGATTGTTTCTCGCCTTCTGCCTGTACTATATCTGTGTACTCATTGGAAAAATGAGTCTGCTCCAGTAACTTTTGTACATCCTCTTCTGTCAGATAAGGAATCCAGGCTTGTACAAACATAGAGAGTTTCAGTTTTAAATGCACATCAGGTGGTAATAAATCATACATAACAGCATATCGGGGCTTATCATAAAAGTCTTTGAAAGATTCCTTGATATACCCTATGAAGAAATCTGACAACTTAAAAAAGGCGACACTATCTGCATACGTTTTTCCATCTTTTGCATAATAGGTAACTGATTGCTGCAATAAGGCTTGCTCTCCGGCTTTTTTCGTCCAATAAGGATCAAATGCTGATTCTGTACTGGAAACCGCACACACCTCTAAATACAGATTGTATTTTTCTTCAGTATTAACAGAAGGCGGTAAATATTCGGGATATATTTTATAATACAAATCCCAGTATGCATGTTGTACTTTTTGATAATTTTCTGTATCACCCTTTCCTAAAAACTGAGCCAGTTTTTGTTCAAACTCAATTTTTGCCGTGCTATATTTTTCTGTACGTTTCGGGTCTTTGTTCCACGCTTCCAGGCCAATGGCAAAATCTACATCTGTAAAGGAACCGCAGAAATCACAAACAATATAAGGTGAGAGATACGGATTGATTTTAGGCGCACCGCACTGCATGCAGGTGAATTTTTTGATTTTCATAGTATAGTTTTTTGGTCGTTTATTTATGCAGCTTCATGAGCCGTTCCACATATTTACCAATGATATCAAACTCTATGTTTACCTGTGTACCTGTTTTGTAAGCTGAAAATATAGTATGCTCAAATGTATAAGGGATAATGGAAACAGAAAAATTTTTCTTTTTTGATTTGACCACTGTTAAACTGGTACCATCAATACAAACAGAACCTTTATTTACCAATGAAAAATGCGGTTTCTTGTCAAACTCAAAATGAAAATTCCAACTACCATTCTGCGCCTCTATTTTGGTAACTGTAGCCGTTTGGTCTACATGTCCCTGCACCATATGTCCGTCGAGGCGGGCACCTGCCTGCATGGCTCTTTCCAGGTTTATTTTACTTCCTTTTTTTAGTTGTGATAAAGTAGTAATGTCTAATGTCTCTTTAATAGCAGTGACAGTATGGGAGGCTGTATCTTTTTTAACCACCGTTAAACACACACCATTATGAGAAACGCTCTGATCTATTTTTAAGGATTTAGAAAGTTTGCTCTTCACCGTAAAATGTACATTCGTGCCGTCTTTTTTGACAGCTATAATTTCTCCTATTTCTTCAACAATTCCTGTAAACATATTACTCTCTGAATAAGTGAATGTATCCGCTCAGCGGTTTTGCTGTTTTTTGTACACCATCAATTGTTTGGTAGTAAACATCACAAAGATAATAGTAAACGCCGGTAAATAAAGGCTTGCCGGTTTTATAATCATTTCCGTTCCAGTTGATATCCGGATTGGCTGTTTCAAAAACCAGGTTTCCCCAGCGGTTGTAAATTTTCATGTCTATTTTTTCTACAAAACGATACGGATAAATAGGGGTATACAAATCATTCTGTCCATTATTATTTGGTGTGAATGTATTTGGTAAATTGTAAATCGGACAATTGTCCACACATAACTTATCGGATAGGATACTTGCATTTCCGTTTTTTCGAATTGCCTGTAAAGCATAGCATGCGGCTAAGCTTCGGCTATTTAAAATATGCGTGTAATTATTAAATACACTACCGGCAATACTGTCAATTTGCTTCAAGGTATCAGCGGATGTTTTTGCGTAGAAAATTCTGATCTTAGTGATGTCATCTACGATGCAATTTCCAGTTTGTTTGAAAGTCCAGCTTAAGTAATTTTTATATTCGGATGTATCAAGTCTGCTATCCGTGCAAAAATTATTTACTGTCAAAACTGGTGTACAAGGTAATGTAGTATCACTTGGTCGTGCGCAAACTTCCTGCGAGTAATTAATCAGTGGTGATTTTAAACCAACAATGGAATAACTGCCGATTGCTTTTATTTTGTAGCAATACAAACTATCGTTCTCCAGATTAATATCTCTATACGATTTTGCAGAGACAGTTGTCAGTGAATCAAAAGTGGAACCACCAGGGAGTTTTCTGTAAATAACATAAGAACTATTTACCCACGCAACATTAAAATTCCAGGATAGATTAAGCGCTTCAAAAGCAGGTGCAACGGTAAGAAATACGGATGAAGCAAGTTCGCTACTACCTAAACTATCCGTTGTTCTGGCATAAAACACCAGTTTGTAATTGTAGGCATTTGCAACTGTATTTAATCCGATATCTAAAAACGAAGTATCTGTAATTGCCGAGAAAGTAGCTGCATTAATGGTTTTAACCAAGGTGTAATTCGTGCCGGCCAAACCGGTTGCTCTAAACAGTTTTAATACATATGGTCCGGGATTGGTGATGGTATCTAATTTATCTGCAAATGGCTTAGACCATTCCACATAAATTTGTCCGTTTGTTTCATCTGTTGTTCTTACATCTACGTTATAAATGACCGGAATATCTGCCGGAATAATTACACAAGATTCAATAGAAGCCAATCCGGTAAACCTGTTCAGAATTAATCCTGCGTTGCTTCTGTCGCCAAAATCAGCCACGACTCTGTAACTGTATTGATTACCGGATTTAATAGTATTATCGATAAAAGAGTAATTATTTGTTGTGCCGATTCTTTCATAACCTAAAGCGGCTAAATCAGGGCTGCAGGTATC
>JADLAJ010000103.1 GCA_020848255.1 Chitinophagales bacterium | reverse complement strand
TATCTGCCACTCTTATGTTTGCACTATTGTCAAATTTATCTGCAATAACAGAATCTTCCGGCAATAAGATTTTTACTCCCTTTGCCTCTGCTTTCTTTAAAATATGTAACGCCAGTTCCAGCATATCGTCTTCTACCAGCGATTTACCAACTTCGCAACCCAGCGCTTTCACAAAAGTATACGCCATACCGCCGCCAATAATAATATTGTCGGCTATATTCAACAGATTTTCTATAATCAAAATTTTGTCGGATACTTTGGCGCCGCCTAAAATGGCTGTAAACGGCTTTTCTGAATCGTTCAATACTTTCGTGGCATTGGCAACTTCAGCTGCCATTAAATAACCAAAAGCTTTATCTTCTTTTCTGAAATGTTTTGCCACAATCGTTGTGCTGGCGTGTGCGCGGTGCGCAGAACCAAAGGCGTCATTTATATATACATCACCATGATGTGCCAGTTTAGCGGCAAAAGCTTCATCTCCTTTTTCTTCGCCTTTGTGAAAACGTGTATTTTCAAGCAATAATACTTCTCCTGGTTTTAGATTGTCAGAAATTCTCTGACTTTCTTCACTTACGCAATCATCAGTAAACTTAACATCACTATTCAATAAGTCAGAAAGATGTTTAACCACATGTTTAAGAGAAAATTTCTCCGTATCAACCGTTCCGTCTTCTTTTAATTTTTTCAATGGACGTCCAAGATGCGACATCAGGACCACACTTCCACCATCTTTCAATACTTTTTTAATGGTAGGCAAAGATGCTTTGATACGAGTGTCGTCTGTGATATTAAAATCTTTGTCGAAAGGCACATTAAAATCTACACGGATTAATGCACGTTTGTTTTTAAAAATGATGGAGTCTACGGTTTGCATGTATTTTGGCTGTAAGAATAAGTAATGTACAAAAATACTAATAATCCGTTGACTTTATTGTTAACGCCTTTTTATAAAAAGGCTACTTTTTCAACAAGTTCAGCAAGACGATTTGCATAGCCGTATTCGTTATCATACCAGCCTACAATTTTCACCAAATCTCCTATCTGCTGAGTTAGCCCTGCATCAAAAGTGCAGGAATAGGGAGAATGTATAATATCGCTGGAGACAATCGGATCTTCCGTATACGCTAAAATATGTTTCAATTGATTTTCTGCAGCAATTTTGAAAACGGCATTGATTTCTTCTATTGTGGTGCTTTTTTCAATATTGCAATATAATTCTGTGGATGAACCTACAATAACCGGCACGCGCACGGCACCACCTTTTATTTTTCCTTTTATTTCCGGCATAATCCACTCCAGTGCTTTGTTGGCATTTGAGGTAGTTGGCACAATATTCTGTGCAGCTGCGCGGGCCCTTCTGAAATCGCTGCCGTGAATGCTGTCGTGCAATTTCTGGTCGCTGGTATAAGCATGAATGGTATTCATAAACGCATTCTTTATACCAAAATTATCCAACATTACCCGTACCATCGGCGCCAGGCAATTGGTGGTGCAGGATGCATTGGAGATAATCGTATCTTCTTTAGTGATAATTTCGTCGTTGATTCCGACCACAATAGTTTTCACCGTTTTATCTGCCGGCGAAGATATAACCACTTTTTTTGCACCTGCAGCAATATGTTCCTGTAATTTTTCACGATCTCTGTATCTGCCGCTACATTCAATAACGATATCTATATTTAAATCTTTCCAGGGTAAATCTTTGGATTGAGCGATGGAGGTACTGATAATCTCTTTGTTATCAATAAACAAATGATCTTCTTTAGCGTTAATTGTTTTGTCCCATTTTCCCTGCGCGGTATCATGTTTCAGCAAATAAACTAAGGCATCATTGGGCGCGATATCGTTGATAGCAACGATATCTATATGGTTTTTATCAAATAAAAGCTGAAATACGAGGCGACCTATGCGTCCCAATCCGTTTATGGCAATTCTTGGTTTAGACATTATATTGTTGATTTTGTGTAAAAGTAGTTGAGATTTTGAATTTAAAAAAGAAATTATTGTTAAGGTGTTGTAAGAAAGCAAAAAGTTGGTATATTTGCACTCGCTTTGAAAAACGGCCCGTTCGTCTAGGGGTTAGGACAGGAGATTTTCATTCTTCAAACACGGGTTCGATTCCCGTACGGGCTACTAACAAATTTTATAACGCATTGTAGATTAAATATTTACAATGCGTTTTTTTGTTTTATATTCTTTGTTTACTTAATACAATAATGCTGCAAGGAATATTTTGCTTTTTCATCCCCCAATTCCGAAGCCTTAATCCAGTCTGCACAGGCATCTGCAATTGTACCCAAATAATATTTATAATTACCTCGGTTAAAGTAAGCTGACGCAAAGTCAGGAGTAAGTTCTATTGCTTTGTTAAAATCATCGATTGCACCGGAATCATCTGCTGAATAATATTTGGCTATTCCACGAAAATTATAGGCTTCCGAATAATCCGGCTTCAGTTCTATCGCTTTATTATAATCCTGAATAGCGCCGCTGTAATCACCCAACACTCTTTTGGAAATTCCTCTGTTGCAATACACTTCCGCATTACTGCTATCTATTGCAATGGATTTATCAAAATCTGTGATGGCATTTGCATTATTCCCAATGGCATCTTTTGCTTTTCCACGATTAAAATATACAGTCTTATCTTCCGGATTGATTTCTATAGCCTGTGTGTAATCTCGGATAGCGCCGGTATAATCACCCAGGGTATACATAATGTTACCTCTGTTAAGATATGCATCAAATGTAGGAGCTGATAAAATTGATTTATTAAGTTCCTGCAGCGCTACCAAATTATCAGCAGTTGTTTTAGTGGTTTGTGTGTATCCTGCGAGCGGCAGCAAGAGAATACAACATGATAAAAATTTTGTTGTAAAGTAATTCATAAGTTATGGTTTGAGTAATAAAGTTAAGCAAAATGATTAATTACCAACAAAGTGAAATATGTTATTTATGTTACTTCTTAACCAAATTAAAGTAACACCAGGCCCTTTTAATATAAATTACAACTGCAATAATATTTTAGTCATACATTATATTGCAAAACACATTCTAATGAAATTTAAATTATATAAATTATTTTTTTTATCTAAAAAATATTATCTTAGAAATACAATAAAGTTCCTTTATGAAAGTACTGAAGCGATATGTCCTCTTAACATTCATTGTTTCTTTCCTTATAATTGTTTTTAACGGATGTTATCCCATTTCTACGGGTGCGGTAAAATGGCGCATAAAATGGGATAAGGATTTAAAAGAAGGGAAAAAGGAATATCTTTCTTCGCTGGTATCGAATCCCGTAAAAGACGACCGCCCCAACATAATCATTTTACTGGCAGATGATTTAGGCAAATACGAAGTAGGTGCGTATGGTTCCACTACCGTTAAAACACCCAATATAGATGCATTGGCAAAAGATGGTTGCCAGTTTATGGATGGCTATGTTTCTGCTCCGGTTTGTGCTCCTTCCCGCGCGGGCATCATGACAGGGCGTTATCAAACTCGTTTTGGATTTGAAACGCAGGAAATGGAATTCTATCCTGCCAACATGATTGAGTATTTATCGGGAAAATATCTGGTAAACATCGGCGACTGGGTGGTATCTACCAAGCCCCGTTATCCGAGAGAATGGCAGATTGCCAAACAAGGGGTACCTCCTACTGAAATAGAACTGGGGGAAGTGATGAAAAAATTGGGTTACACCACAGGTATTGTTGGCAAATGGCATCTTGGCAGTAATCCAAAATATCAGACGCCGTTAAAAAGAGGGTTTGATTATTCCTATGGTTGTCTGGGTGCTTTCACTTTATATGGTCCGACTGCCGACACCAAAGGATTAGTCAATTTCAGAACCAATTCGTTCAGCACCAAATATCAATGGGATATGGGCAGAAGTGAGAACGGTGCTATTGTGGAGAATGGCAGAACAATTAAAAAAGAAAATGGCTACTTAACAGACCATATCGCAGAAAACACCATCAGTTTTATTAAGCGCAATAAAGACAAACCATTCTTTTTATATGTTCCATTTACAGCTCCTCACGAGCCTTTTCAGGCAAAAGAAGCCGATTACATGAATAATAAAGGAAAAACCAAAGAGGAAGGCAAAGCGGTATACTGGTCTATCATTGATGCACTGGACAAAGCGGTGGGACAAATACATCAGACAATCAAAGAGCAGGGACTGGAAAAAAATACCATCATCTTCTTTTTGAGCGATAACGGCCCTGCCAGTTATACCGGCATACCGGATTGCGGACCTTTGAAAGGCGGCAAGCTCACTCAGTTTGAAGGCGGCATAAACGTACCGTTTATTATGAAATGGAAAGGACATGTAGCGCCTTCCTCAAAATATGAGTATCCTGTTATTTCTTTGGACTTATTTGCTACAACGGTAGCTGCTGCAAAAGGAACAATGCCAACAGACCGTAAATATGACGGTGTGAACCTGCTGCCTTATGTTAGCGGCGAGAAAAAAGACAGACCGCACGACATGTTATACTGGAAAGCAGACCACATTAATGTTATCCGCAAAGGGGATTACAAACTAATAATGAGCACAAGAGACGGTTGGGTTGAATTGTATAATTTAAAAACGGATAAAGGCGAGACGAAAAACTTGTCTAAAGAAATGCCGGAAAAAGTAAAAGAACTGAATCTGGAATTTTACAACTGGAGAACCACCTTGCCAAAGAAGCCAATGTGGCCGCGTATAATGGACCATAAATTCAATATCAGAGGAAAAGATTATTTATTCCCGGCATAAGAGCAGTATTATGAAAAAAATATACTTCATACTATTTATACTTTTTGCGGCAGATGCACTTTCTGATGACACGCTGGAAGTAGATAAAAGCAAATATACCCGCTTGCATTTTGAAGGATTCAGAAGCGGCAAACGCATGCACTTACAGTTGGGTGGCGATATCGGATTGAACCTGAATTATTTTATATACAAAGAAAACAGAAGCAGAACATACAAAGATATTGGTGTGGGTTACCAGGGCGGTTTTTTCTTTAGGGTTTCAAAAGGAAGTATTTATACACAGTTTGATTTTAATTTCCTGAGAACTACTTTTCCTGTGTATGGTGTCACCTTTGCAGATCCGACAATAACAGTGAATGAAACAAGACTGCGGTTTAACTCCTTAGGTATTCCAATCGTGCTGGGTATTTATGCGTATAAAAATTCCTTGTTTAAACTTCGATTCTTTACCGGGATTGAACCCTACTTTATGGTAAAGTCCAGAATATTTTATGATATTTCTGTAAACGGCGAAGAAGAACTGATTGAATATAAACTAAGCAGAGCAGAAAAAAGAAAATACTTTAAACCTGCTCAACTCTCTTACCAGTTTGGTTCCGGAGTAGACATCGGCATGTTTACAATAGATTTTAAATACAGTATAGGACTCGTAAATTACATTAAAGATGATTATGTACGAACACAAACGCATCTGTTTCAACTAATGGTGGGTGTTATTTTCTAACACAACAATTAAGTCATTTTTTATCCTGTAAATTATCCTTTCAACCAGGAGTTTTTTAGTGCTTGCTTGGAATTGTCTTTGAAAATATAACCGGGTGTATTTTTATAGTTGAGTTTTACTTTACCTTTCAACTCCATCACTTCCGAACCTCGTTTCACTTTCAACACAGCAGGACTGTCTTCTTTTAAACCCATGCCCATCAGCAATACAGCGATATAATTTGCAGCATCAAAAGGCACACCGTTAAATTCCAGTAATTCATCGTTTGGCTGCACCCCCAGTTCAGTGAAAAAATTATTATTATCCGTTCTAAGTACTTTTACTTTTTTAGCAGAAGTATCTATTCTGATGCAAGGTTGTTTGTTTACGATATAGACAAATTCTTCCGGTTGCTGAACGATCGTAGCTTTAACTCCCATGCGTTTAAGGTATTTTGAATATTTAACGGGTTTACCGTCTACAATATGTTTCTGAATAAAATCACCTGCTTCCTTATTACTTAATTCTGTAAATTTAGGTATCAACTCATTATCATCAAAAGGTTTATTAGGTCCGTAAATTTTTGATAACTCCCCCATTAAATCAAGTATTCCGCTATTGCCGTTTGTTTTGCTGCGGATGATAATATCCAGACACATGGCAAGCAAAGCTCCTTTTTTATAAACATTTGGATATTGCTCTTTATATGCAGGATTCAATACATTTATGCTCATTTCCGTAAATGATAAATTATCCTTGTAGGCTCTTTTTGAAAAAGTCTCATTCCCCGCCATTATTTTATAAAACTGTTCTTCTGTCATCAATCCCTGGTTCACCTGAAATAATTGTGAGAAATATTCCGTAAATCCTTCATACATCCAGAGATGGGCCGACATTTTAGGGGCATTAAAATCAAAGTCCTGAATTTCCTTTGAATGCACATTCAAAGGTGTCAGCGTGTGAAAGAACTCATGCGCAATAACATGTACCAATTCTTCCGTTTTCATTGATTCACCGAAAATAGCCGTTGTAGAAAAATTATGCTCCAATGCACCAAAGCCTTTGGCATCAGAAGCAGAAGCACTGGAAATATAGGCCAATATCGCATACTTTTTTGTTTTGTTAATGTCACCCATAAATTTCTTTTGTGCCGTAACCATGCGTTGTATATCGGGTAAAAATGCTTTTGCCGAAATATTTTTGTTGTTGGGTGAGTAAACGCTGATTAAAACTTCCATACCATTCACTTTGAAACTTGCTGTATCCGGCTCAGCGTACATAATTGGATTATCGACCACTTCTGCATAACGTTCAACATTGAAACGATCAGTGGTAGTACTCGCATCCTCATCTGTCAATGCAGAAGAAGCTAATAAGTTTTCAGGATGTTCGATAGAAATCTGGTACGGCATATCTTTATACCCGCTGAAATACCCTACAAAACCGCACATATTCAGCATAAAGTTTTTATCTGCAAGAATATTAGTACCGGCTGGAGAAAAAATTGTTTTGCTCTTTGAATCAAACGCATTTCCTTTTTCCGAATCGTAGGTATCATTTACTAAATAGGTTATTGAACGAAGATGCGCTGCATTGTTGATTACAAAGGTGTTTACATCTTTTCTTTCAACTACAAGCTCATTCCCTTTATCATCTATTGCCTTCAGATTTGCAATATAGCGGCCGTAGTCAGCAATGGCGTATGTTCCGGGAATGATTCTGGGAAACTGATACATTACTTCTTCTGACGCAGTTTCAGGAGCGATAATTGTTACACTTACTTTATCGTCCTGCACGTGTATCAAATCCAGTGAAACTTTTACCGTATTAAGCGGCTCAATGTTATTATTGTTTGAGAATGAATAAGAACATGATATTAATATCAACGTAAAACTTAAGAAAAATTTTGAGGACATAGAATGAGGTTTTGAGTTAAAATTCATTATTTAATATTACAAATAATTATTAATTAATTTACTGCAAAATGTAAAAAATAGTTGGTTTTCTTTGTTTGAAAAGATTGTATGATTTTAATTTTATTGGTATATTAGTATGATAAAGCATCTAATATTACTTAACTCCATTTTTCTATTTTATCATCTTTCAAAAATAACGTAATGAAAGTCCTTAACATCAGTTCCTGCCTAATAATTCTGATACTTCTTTTTACTAATGGTTGTAAAAATAAAACAGAAAATACAAGCACAACCACCACAACTGCTCCCGTAAAAAAAGACGTAAGCGGTGATTATACAGATGACAGTTATGCTAAACGTAATGAAGGTTATGACTGGGTGGCTGTTATAGTAAAAGAAAGTTCTGACAGCACCCTGCATATCTCCGTTCGTTCCCGCGCAGATAAAAAGAAACCCAGCTGTACGTTTGATGCAGATGCCAAACAAACAAACGACAGTACTTATACGGCTGTTTCAGAAGGCAAAAATATTGTGTTTACTTTTACGGATTCTTCTTTGACTATTAACACAGAAAATGAAGCAGACAAAGGCATCCTCAATTATTTCTGCTCCGGCGGTGGCACTCTGGAAGGTACTTATAAAAAAATAAAGGAGCCACTGGACGAGCAGCAGATTGACCAGACCGTTTTCAGTAAAACCTTAGTTCTGCAAAATATCGGATTTGATATAAAAACAACCGGGAAAGGCTCGACACAGCAATTAACGATTCAGCCTTTCGGTTTAAAAATTGACAACAGCAAAATAACTATGGACGTTGATGGTACAATAATCGGTGCGGAAATTGAAGACCTGAATGCTGACGGTTTTCCTGAAGTCCTCATCTATACGGTATCTGCAGGTAGCGGCAGTTACGGTAATGTAATCGGATACTCTGTCAACAACGGAAAATCAATCAGTCAGATTTACTTCCCTCCGGTTTCAGAAAATAAAGAAGCCAGCAAAGGTTATATGGGACATGACGAATTTGCCATCGTGGAAAACAGCTTAGTACAGCGTTTTAAAACGTATAATACAGTAAATGCCAACAGCACACCTAGCGGAAATATCCGTCAGATTCAATACAAACTGAAAGATGGCGAAGCAAGCAGAAAATTTGTGGCGGTGAATATTACTGAGTTTTCTGCAAAATAATAAATCCGTATCCTCATGAATATAGTTTGTAAAAATTGCAATCATCATTTCAAAGGTCATTACTGCAGTAACTGCGGACAAACGGCAGATACACACCGGCTTAATGTTCATTTTCTGTGGCAGGATATCAAGAAAGGGATATTTCACATTGACGAAGGGATTTTATACTCTTTTTTGCAACTGTTTACCCGGCCCGGAAATTCCATCCGTGAATTTATAGAAGGTAAACGCAAGAATCATTTCAAGCCTTTATCACTGGTGATTGTATGGGCTACAGCTTATGCTCTTTTGTATCATTCCAACCACCTGGATTTTGTAAAAAACCTGGAAAGTGAAAAACTGGATATGTCTCAGGCAAACGATTGGGTAACTACTCACTTCGCCTGGATTACGCTGTCAACTATTCCCTTATATGCCTTGGTTACTTTTATCGTTTTCAAAAAAGAAGCATACAATTTTATTGAGCATTTGGTGCTCAATGCCTATTTATCCGCACAACGGCTATCTATACATATTTTATTATTCCCGTTTACTTTATACTCAAACGGCACTCCCAATGAAACAAAAGTGACACTTTCCATTTTACTGATTGACGTCAGCATGGCTGTATGGAGTTACACACAGTTTTTTAATAAACTTCCAAGAGGTAAAGCATTTCTGAAAGCGATCCTTAGTTATGCAATTATCTTGTTTTTATTATTTTCTCTGGCTTTTCTGATTACAGAGCTTATAAAATGATTGCTTTATGGAACTAAGCAAACTCAAAAAATGTTATCTTTATTCTAAACTAAAACAAAAAATATGAAAAAGAGATTCGTTTATCTGTTTTTAATAGTGGCAAGTACATTCTTATTGCCGAGCTGTTCTTACAACAGTATTATTTCCAATGATGAAGCCGTGAAAAAAGCATGGGCGGATGTGGAAGCATCTTACCAACGCAGAAGTGACCTGATTGGAAACTTAGTGGAAACCGTAAAAGGTGAAGCAAAATTTGAAAAAGAAACATTGGTTGCTGTGATAGATGCACGATCTAAGGCAACCTCCATTCAATTAACAGCAGATCAGATTACTCCGGAAAATATGGCAAAATTTCAGGAAGCGCAGGCTCAATTAAGTGGTGCTTTATCGCGTTTACTGGTGGTGTCAGAGCAATATCCGGCATTAAAAGCCACTCAGGCGTTTTCCGATTTGATGAATGAACTGGAACGCACGGAAAACCGTATCAATATTGCCCGCAGAGATTACAACGGTGCAGTGCAAGCTTACAATACACAAATACGCTCTTTCCCGGCAAACATTACAGCTGGAATTTTTAAATTCAAGCAACATGAGCCATTTAAAGCGGATCCGGGCACTGAAAAAGCTCCAAAAGTTCAATTCTAACCATGGCTTCCGCTAAAGACTTTTTCAACGAGGCTGAACAAGAAGCTATCGTAACGGCTATCCGTAAAGTGGAACTATATACCAGCGGAGAAATCCGTGTGCATGTGGATGACCGTTGTGATCAGGATGCTTTCGACAGAGCCGTTAAACTTTTTCAGCATTTAAAAATGGATACCAAACCGTTTCGCAATGGCGTTC
>JADLAJ010000102.1 GCA_020848255.1 Chitinophagales bacterium | reverse complement strand
TTATTGGAAATAAGACACTTGATTTACTCAATAAAATTAAGCCAGAATATTTTATTCCTGCTTATACAGTAGCAAAAATTGCTCGTTATATCAACATCGTAAAAAAGCGACCAAACAGCCGTAAATATTTCTATGGATGGGTTTGCCGCGCACTGGAGGTATAATCATGAGTTTCATTACAAATTTATTTTCAGGAGGAGCAAGTACGCTGGTGGATTCAGTTGGAAAGGTGCTCGATAATGTGATTACTACCAAAGAAGAAAAGCAGCAGCTGGATAATGAGCTTCGAAAATCGGAGATGCAATTCCAAATTGATATGCAGAAAATGGCCATTGAAGAGAAACAAATGGTTTTGGGTGATGTTGCGAATGCCAGGCAGAGGGAAACGGCTGTTCAGACCAGCGAAAATGCAACTAAACTTGCCAAGAATGTTTCTCCATATTTGGCACTCGGAACTGTCGTTCTCACTTTTGTTCTTTTTTATGTGCTTATATTTCAATCTGATGTTATTCCGGATGATAAAAGAGACATTATCCTTTATATTCTTGGGGTTCTGAGTGCTACCTTAACACAGATTTACAGTTATTACTTTGGGTCCAGTGCAGGGAGCAAGGAGAAAGACAAGGCCATTGCAGATATGAAATAGGTTTTTTTCATGGTTTAGGTTAGGTTAGTTAGTTTACCCCGGTCTTGTGTAAGATCGGGGTTTTTATTTAACATGGATCCGGAAAGTTGCTTATCAGTTTATGATCAATATTTGTTCTGATTTTCTTCAGGTATTTATCAGTAATAGCGATGCTTGAATGACCAAATAAGTCACGGATTGTTTTAGTGGTAAATCCGGCATCCAGCAATCGATCTGCGGCAGTATCTTTTAAACAATAGAAATATACATCTTTTGCAATACTCAGTTGATTCGCGATAACTCTGAAGTGTTCTGCCATTCGTGTTGGAGCAATTTCTATGGTACCCGGACAGAATTTTTGTGAACAAATACGATAACCGGACGGATATTTTGAAAAGTATTCCTTCAGTATTATAAGAAAAGGAGTGGCAATGGGAATAATTCGCTGTTCGCGAACTTTAGCCGATGATGCCGGTATAATTGCAATTCCTTTTTCCAAAAAGAAATCACTTATTTTTAACCGGCAAATTTCAGCCGGACGTATGGCCATGTAATAAATAAACAGCGACATGACATAAAAATCATAATCGTTTTGTTTGAGATATTCGAAGTATTTCTTTGTTTCAATGTCGGTAAATGGTCGTTTATTCGTATGCTGCTCCCGCATTTTATCAATCGAGTGAAACGGGTTTTTAGTGATGTAATTATTTTTAACCAGTGTATTGAAAAATGTCCGGTAATCGATCAGATAATTATTCCATGTTCTTCCTTTTATTTTTCGATCCGTTATCAAACTATTCATAAAAGTTGTTGCAACATCCTGGTTCAACTCAAAAATATAACTCCCCATCATTTTCTTTTTATCGAGCCAATCAGTCAGAACATTCATCCGGGAGTCGAAAGTATGTTTTGTTCGTTTCCTGATATACATGTTTTTAAGATCAAGCACAAATTGAAGTGATTCCTTAATAGTTGTGTATTGTTTTTTGCTGGTATCGTCGATGAATGGATTTTGTCCGGCATCAAGTTTTTTATTGATGTGATCAATTAACCGGATGGCGTGCCGGTCCCGTGTTTTTTTGTTTGAAATGTGATCGAGGTAAATTCTTTTTCTTTTCAATTCTCCCTTAACAGGATCAAATGCAGCAAAGTAGATATAATCTCTGGTTGATCCGGAGGATCTTTGTGCGTAACGATAGGGTAAATTCCAGCTCATAACGTTTCAACTTTAAATGTTAAAACGGTGAATGAAGCCTTGATAAGTTTGGCGCGTTTGTGGCGCACTGTAATTCTAAAAAATATCCGAAACACCAGTAAAATAAGGTGCTTCGGATATGTAAGTAGCGGGGACACGACTTTCAACTTAAATTTATCTATACTCATTTTCAGGTAATTACATAGTTCGTAACGGGTATATTTGGTCTTGTTTTGGCGCAGAACTGGCGAAATGCTGGCGCAGTGGTTTTTAACTCTACAAAAGACATATGTCACTGTTTACACTACTTGCACAACACAAATATTTTCATCGTCCCAATAAATTAAATGATTTTCTAATTTATAGATTAGCAAATTAGAATTTTTATGCGCTATCCGCAGATCGCATCTCTTTTTTTGGCGTACCGTTCTCCAGTAAATAAATGTACTTGTCTTTCCACTTACTAATCTCAGCTTCCAACACCTTGCAATTGGCACACAATTCGTTTACCTGTTCAACCTTAGTTTCATTTACATATACTTTCTCCTGCTTTTCATCCAGATCAAAATAATATGCGATTGTCCGGCCAAAGAAAACAGCAATCTTTTCTAAATCATCAGGTGTTAAATTTTTCTTTTCAAGTCTATCTCTCAATGTACTATCTGCAATTCCCATGAATTCAGCCAATTTGCGTTTAGCAGTTCTCTGAAAGTTTATACTTG
>JADLAJ010000101.1 GCA_020848255.1 Chitinophagales bacterium | reverse complement strand
GGAATAGATAGTTTATTCAGTCACTATGGTTACTAAGCACAGGCTTATTAGAAATTTTTAACCAAATTGGAATCGGATTTGTAGTAAATTTGATATGATGAAGAAACTATTACTTTCCATATTACTTTTTATTTCTGTAGCATCCAGAGCTTCTTTTATCTTAATTCCGATGGATGAAACACAGAGCAATCATTTAAAAGCATATGGAATTGCCTATTGGGTTTTAACAAAAAATGTACCCATAGACTGGCTGCTGAATTACCGCGGCGGAAGTTTCACATTCCCGTACAGTAAAGATTTTGAAAAAGAATGTCTGGTGCGAAATGTAAAATATGAAAATATTCCTGACGCCTCCATGAGTAAGATTTTGCAGGACATTGCAGATCCGGAAGTAAATATGGATGCCGTTCGCCTGGAGAAGGCACCCAAAGTAGCCGTATATTCTCCTAAAGCCAATAACCCCTGGGATGATGCGGTAACATTAGTATTGACGTATGCGGAAATTCCGTATACCGTAATTTACGATGAAGAAATTCTGGATGACAATTTACACTTGTACGACTGGCTGCATTTGCATCACGAGGATTTTACCGGTCAGTATGGTAAATTTTTTGCCGCCTATCAAAATGCAGACTGGTACCGGAAACAAGTAGCGGATTATGAATCGCGTGCGACGGCTTTAGGTTTCTCCAAAGTGTCTCAGGAAAAATTAGCGGTGGCAAAAAAAATACGCGATTTTGTTATGGGCGGCGGTTATATGTTTGCCATGTGTTCTGCCACAGATTCCTATGACATTGCATTGGCAGCAGAAGGCATTGATATTTGCTCTGCGCAATTCGATCATGATGCCATCGACCCGAATGCACAAAATAAAATTGATTTCTCAAAGGGATTTGCTTTTCAAAATTATCAGATAAGCACGAATCCTTATGAGTATGAATTTTCAACGATAGATGTTCCCGGTATTCGTCCGATTGCCAAGGAAATGGATTATTTTAGCCTGTTTGATTTCTCAGCAAAGTGGGACCAGATTCCTTCCATGCTGACACAGGACCATGAGAAAATTGTGAAAGGATTTATGGGACAAACCACTGCATTTAAAAAACCATTGATAAAATCAGATGTGTTGATTTTAGGTGAAAATAAAAGTCTGAATGAGGCAAAATACATTCATGGCATTTATGGAAAAGGCACCTGGACATTTTACGGCGGGCATGACCCTGAAGATTATCAGCACCGCGTGGGAGACCCGCAGACCGATTTAAATTTACACCCAAACTCTGCAGGTTACCGCTTAATTCTGAATAATATTTTATTTCCTGCTGCGAAGAAAAAACCGCAGAAGACGTAGTTAATCAATTATAACAAATCGGCTTGTGATGCTTTTTTTACAAGCAATGCCACATTATTTACATCAAATTTTATAAACAGGTTCTTCCTATGGCTATCTACAGTATGTGAACTTAAAAATAATCTTGATGCAATTTCATTATTTGTCAAACCATCTGCAATCAATATTAAAATTTCTTTTTCCCTGCGTGTCAGTAAAGGTGCATTTTTATCA
Source organism: Chitinophagales bacterium (assembly GCA_020848255.1). Taxonomy (GTDB): domain Bacteria; phylum Bacteroidota; class Bacteroidia; order Chitinophagales; family JADIYW01; genus JADJSS01. Next base: position 37,376 of record JADLAJ010000101.1, on the reverse strand, counting down.
TGATGATTTGCATCAAGGGATGAAATATTGAAAAAAAGTTTACCTGCCAGTATCGTTGTTATAGCTTCTTCTATCTCTTCTTTCGTTGCACTTTTCAATAAATAACCACTGGCACCATTCTGCATCATTTGGGCAATGTAGCTTCGCTGACTGAATGTACTCAAGCCAATAATATGAACTTTCGGGAATTCTTTTTTTATTTTCAGGCATAAATCAATTCCACTGATATCCGGCAAATTAATATCTAAGAAACAAAGTTGAATATCAAGTTGTTTCAGTGTATCCATCGCCTCAAAAGCATTATTGGCCGTTGCTTTTACCTGCACTGATGGAATTAATTGCAGAATGGCTTTCATACCTTCTATTACCATAGCATGGTCATCGATTAATAATATTGAAATTTTCTTTTCCATATTAAACGGGAATTGTAATATAAAATGAAGTTCCGATATCCTGTTTAGATTCAATTTCTAAGTTACCTTTTAAAAAATTAATCCGAGACTGAATGTTTGACAAACCGACACCTTTACTTTTTTTAATGTTATTGATATCAAAACCTGTCCCGTTATCTTCTACCGTTAATATAAGCTGATTTTCATTTCTCACCAGATGAATCATTACGTTGGTTGCCGCAGCATGTTTAATAGCATTATTAACTAATTCCTGAATAACTCTGAACAAAGTAATTTCTGCAGAACTATCCAAACGTTGTTCTAATCCATGATGGTAGAAATTTAACTGAACCATTTTGCTTTCGTTTATATCATAACAGAAATCTTCTGTGGCTTGCACTAGTCCAAAACGCAATAGCGATTCGGGCATCATGCTGTGTGCCACTCGGCGCATTTCCGAAATGGCATTATCCAACTGAAATAAAACTCGTTTAAATGCGGCTGCATGCTGATCTGAGATGATAATATTACCGGTAATGCTCAGCAAAGACAACTTTACACCAGACAACAGACCACCTAAACCATCATGTAAATCTCTTGCTACTCGGTTTCTCTCATCTTCGATTAATTTTTGGTTTGCCTGTAAAGCTATTACTAATTTTTTATCCGATTCAGCGGCTTTTAAGGATAGTCCGTAACCTAGGATAATAATATCAATTAACATACCAAGCTGTGATGGAAAAAATGTAGTAAAAGGCAAATGCATTTGTTCATAGTTTTCATTTAAAATTAAGATGTATGAAGCAATGGCTCCTGTAATATTACAAACTATTCCTAATGAAACAATATTTGAATAAGGAATTTTCAATCTCCAAATCATAACTACAAGAACTATAGATATTGGCACTGTTAGCAGCGAAATCATACCAAATAAGTTTTGGCTTTCAATCTTTAAAAAACCTAATCCTATAAAGATAAAAATGAAAGCAAAATTATAAACCTTGTAGTACTTTAATAAATAAAACACACGGTATTTGGTATTTTTTAAACTCAGGTAATACAATACAAACGTAATATAAAAGTAGTTCTGGATAAACGCAAACGACATTTGGACCGCATTGAATATCGTATTCAAAACTGAAGGAAAAAAAATATGAAAAAAGCCTGCTGTCTGATAAATAAAATAAAAAGCGGCTGCACTTAATAAGAACAAGCTGTAGTAAATTAATTCCTTGCGTTTTAATACTAAATATTGCAAAGTGAAATGTATAATCTGGTACAGCAGCACAGATAAAAACATACAATCAAATATTACAGTGAAGTTGAGCATACTAAACCGGAATTTCTATAAATACAGATGTTCCTTTGCCTTCAGATGAATCAATATCTAATTTTCCTTTTAAATAATTTACACGCGATTGAATATTGGTCAAACCAAATCCTTTCAGGGTGTTTATGTTATTTACATCAAAACCTTTCCCATCATCTTCCACAGTGAGTGTAAGCTGATGTTCATTTATAGAAAGTTGAATAAAAATATGTTGTGCCTGCGCATGTTTAATAACATTATTGACCAGTTCCTGAATGATTCTGTACATTACTATTTCAACAGAATTTTCGAGTCGTTCATGTAAATTCAGATTATTAAATGTAACCTGTATTACTTTACTTTCATTCAGGCTCTCACAATAATCCTGTATAGCTTGTGGCAAGCCAAATTTTAACAAACTTTCGGGCATCATGTTGTGCGCCACCCTGCGCATTTCAGAGATGGCATTATCGAGTTGTTCGATGGATTTGGCGAATAATCCTGCATCCTGTTGCTGTAAAATAACATTTCCTTTCATAGCTGATAAATTTAATTTAATTCCACTCAACATACCACCCAATCCGTCGTGTAAATCTTTAGCAACACGACCACGTTCCTCTTCCTGAACTTTGAGGATAGTTTTGGTTGCTTCTAATTCTTTTTCCTGTTGTAATTGCAAAAATTGTTGTTCTGCAAGTTGTTGTTTTCGTCTTGAATTTTTAATGAATAAAAAAGTAATAGTTGTAAGAGATAAAAGTATTCCAAGTAGAATATACAATCCAACATTCTTTTGACGTATGGTTAATTGTTGAATTTTTTTTTCATTTAATAATTGAATTATTTCGTTTTGCTTTTTATTTAATTGATATTTTTCTTCTAACTGAGTCATTCTATTTTTTGTTTCAACATTTTCAGTGGAATCTCTATACATTAAATAGTCATCATAATATGCCAATGCTTCGTCAAATTTATTCTGCTTTCTTTTCAAGTTAGACATCTGATAGTTCCATTCCTTGTGCAACATCCAGTTCTTATCAGATTTAATATAATCTTTCGCTTCACTTATAAACTGTTCTGCTTCTTTAATATTATTTGATTTTAAAGCCACATCACAATTCCTAATCAATGTGTATCCTATTTCATAATTATTACCAACTACTTTTGAATATTTTAATGAACTATCTGCAAAAGCCTGTGCTTTTATAAAATTATTTCTTTTTAATTCCACATCTGTCATACACCTGTACAAAACTGTAAGATTTGTATAATCGTTATCTTTATTAAAACAATTCAAAGCTTTTCTGTAATAATACTGTTGTGAATCCGGTTGATTTAATCCGCCAAAAGCATCACCGCAATTATTATATGCAGTTCCTAATGCGTTCATATCGGGCTTTACCATATTTATAAATAACAATGATTTTTTAGCTAGTTGTAATGCTTTTGAATGTTGGTGTTGATTATTAAAAATCATCGATAAATTTCCGTAAACCATTGAAATCGGATAATAATTTTTTGTCTTTTCAAGAAATGTTAAAGATTTTAAGTAGTATGTCACCGCAGAGTCAGGTTCATTTTGAAAATAAAACGTATTTCCAATATTATTAAAAACCCTTCCGATATCTTCATTATTTTTGGATACATAGGCTGCTTCCAGAGCCTTCCAGTCGTAGCTGCGCGCTAAATCATGCTGTCCTTTTACTCTGTATAAAATTGCAAAACACAATAAACTTCTGCTTTCACATGATTTATTTTTTATTCTTTTACTGATTGATAAAATATCATTGTAAATTTTAATTGCAACAGCCGGGTTTGTTTCAATAAAATCTCCGGCAAAATATTTTAGCTTCATTACTTTTACCGAATCGTCTTTCATGTTTATCAATCTCTTGTAAACAGTATCTGATTCGAGAATACTACAGAAACTATCTTCAAAAGAAAATAGCAACAAAAGCAAATATATCAATGAATGCTTCATAAAGTAAAAATATCTTAAATATTTAAGATTTGCGATATTATCAGCAAAAATCACCCATTCAAGGGTAAATTAAAACTCCCGTGTTTACGGGATTTTTTTCAGTTAATTAAAAACTACTTTTAGATAAGTAAAATTATAAACTATGAAAAATCAAACTTTTAAAACAATGTTGCTGATACTCTTAGTTATTGGCACCAATATTACAATCTCTGCACAAGCCTGGCAACGAATTGGAAAGCAATTTGGCAATACTCCAAATTCCGGAACTACTTTTTACTCACCGGCATTAGCATTTAGTGCTAAGAGTAATGTTCTTTATACGGCATTTATAAATGCATCATCAGAATTAGTTGTTATGAAATCAGATAATTTATCCGGTAACATTTCTAAAATTTCGTGGAATCAGGTTGGATTATTTAGTTCAAACATAAGCTTTGCACCATCGATTGTTATCAATCCTGTTACAGATGAACCTTATGTTGTATATGTAGATGGGAATGATAAATATGTAGTACATAAATTTAACAACAAAACCAATGCCTGGGAACAATTAGGAAAAATACAGAAAAATGCCATTGGCCATCATTTACCACTCTTGGTATTTAAACCAAATACAGAAGAATTATTTCTTACATTCATTGATGGGACAAATAATAACAATGTAGTTGTTAGTAAATTTGATGGAACTGGCACTTGGAATAGTGTTGGTAATAATACTATTGGAACTGCTACCGGTAATACAAATCCTTATCAACCGCACTACTCCTGTTCCTTAGCATTTAACCCTGCTAACAATGAACCATATATTGCCTTCATAAATAATAGCAGCTATTTAACAATTAAACGTCTTGCAGGTGACAATAACTGGTATGATTATGGTATACCAGGCACTGTTGGCAAAGTAACTGGTATCACAACAAGTGCACTTGCATTTAATCCGATAAACAATTCACCTTATGTAGTTTTCTCATCAGACATACCCTTCTACTCATATGTAAAAGTAGTAAAAGCAAAAGCAGGACCAAAAACTATTGACTTGAGCGGCAATCCTGTTCAAACTATTCTATGGTCTGAAGTAAAATCAAACGGCACAGGATTGAACAATGTATCATCTACCTTAGCGTTTGTACCGGGTACAGATACACCATATGTTACCGGATGGAATGCAGCAGGTGGTGTATTCCTTGTGAAAAAATACACAGGTTCTGCCTGGGATTATTCAGGATATATCTATTGCACGGGAATTACTAGTGCTGTTCCAAGTATCGGACCTTCATGCGGATACAATAATGAAAAACAAACACCCACCCTGTTATTTAATACTTTAACAAATAAGGCGTTCCTTAGTTATGCCATATTCGGAAAGTATGAAGTAAGAATAGAACCATAAAAGCATTCTGTATTATTTAAAAACTAAAACTATGAAAAAAAATAGCATCACAATTTTTGCTCTTCTGTTAACCATAATATCTTATGCGCAAACAGAAACCTTTGATATCTCAACTTACAAAGCACCAAAAGGTTGGGTAAAAAGCACAAAAGAAGGTGTTGTTACCTATTTAACTTCTGATGAAACGTACGGAACTTATTGTGCAATTAATATTTATACAAGCATTCCAACGGTTGGAAATGCAGGTGAAGAATTTACGGATTACTGGAACGAGTTGGTTGCTACCGCATTTAATATAAAAGCAGATCCTGAAACGGAAATAACTGAAGATGACGGATGGGAAATTATTTCAGGTGGAGCAAACTTCACCAGCGGAAAAATAGAAAGTTTAGCATTACTTACCACATTTGTTGGCTATGGTAAAACCGTAAATATTCTTTTTCTGACAAATGATGGAAATCATCAAAAAGATATTGAAGAATTTTTAGCCAATCTAACAATTGATAAAACGATAAAAAAGGTTGCACCTGTTAATTCTACAACATCAAACACAAGCACAACAACAACTACCGCAACTAAAAGTACTGCAGCAGCAACACCATCCTTCAAACCATCCAATAATTTAGAAGGTCCCTGGATGCGCTTGCATACTACACAATATTATGGCGATTTAATCAGTAGCGGCTCACCAGAATGGATTGTATTTTTTAAAAATGGAAGAATAAAAAATGCAGTGCCTGATGATCCGGCAACATTTGATTACAACGCTTCGGATTTAGGCTACTATGAAATCAGTGGTGGCAATGCAAAATCAAAATGGTATTCAAACGTAGATTGGTCAACTATTAAATTTAAAAGCAATGATCAGATTGAAATAAACTCTCAGCCATATTACCGTTGCAAACCTGTTGATGGTCTTAAATTAGAAGGCACCTGGACAAGTTATGCCAATCCGAATGATCCTTCTTTAGATGATGGCAATGGCGCAAAATCAATGATACGGTTCTCTAAAAACGGAAGCTTCACAGATTATGGAATTTTTGAAAGAATTCTAGATCAAACTGTATTTGACAGACCACCAACACCGGCAGGCAGCGGCACCTACTCTATTAATAATTTTTCGCTTACACTAAATTACAACAATGGTACAGTTAGAAAAATTTCACTAACCGGTTTGTTTGGCACCGATTTATTTACCAATAACAAATCCATCTATTTGCAAAGATTGCGCTTTAGCAAACGAGATTAGTAATGTTAAAACCGAAGCCATGAAAAAAAACATCGTTACCATTTTTGCACTATTGCTGACTATCATCTCTTGTGCGCAAACAGAAACCTTTGATATTGCTATATACAAAGCACCAAAAGGCTGGGAAAAAACGACGAAAGAAGGTGTAGTAAGTTATTCAACTTCTGACGAATCTAAAGGAAGCTATTGTATTATCAGTATTTATGCAAGCTCAGCAACTGTTGGAAATGCAGGCGAAGAATTTATGGATGAATGGAAAGAGTTCGTTGCAACTCCATTTGAAATAACGCAAGATCCAGAAACAGAAAAAATAGAAGATGATGGCTGGGAAATTATTTCAGGTGGTGCAAATTTTACATCGAATGAAATGAGTAATTTAGCTTTGCTCACTACTTTTGTTGGATATGGAAGAACTACAAGCGTATTATCTTTAACAAATGATGAAAGTCACCAAAAAGATATCGAAGATTTTTTATCAAATATTGATATAAAGAAAACAGCAACAAAGACTACGTCCATAAACTCTACTGCACCAAAAACAAATTCAGCTGCAACAACATCTACTGCAACTACTACATCTTTCAAGCCAGGTAATAATTTAGAAGGCGTTTGGATGGCAATACATTTGAAAAAAAGTTATTATGATAAAGTACCGTCTGGTACGGTAAAGTGGATTACATTCTTTGACAATGGCAGAGTGGCAAAACTGCTTCCGGATGATGGTATGGATAAATACAATAAAAACAATCCTGAAATTGGCTACTATAGTATATCAAATGGAAAAGCATCGTTACAATGGTTTAAAGAGGTAGCACCTTTTGCTATCACGTTTAAAACAAAAGACCAGATACAATTTCAGGAACCTTACAGCAGTGATACTTATTTTCGTTGTAAACCTGTAGATGGCGTTCGCTTAAATGGCACCTGGACTTCTTATAACAATATTAATGATCCGGAATTAGATGATAATTCAAAGAATAGGTCGATGATTACATTAAAACAAGATGGCAGTTTTATTGATTACGGTATGTTTGCAGATGATTATTCTGCACCAGTACCAGCAGGCAGCGGCACTTACGACATCAGCAACTTTACACTCATGCTGCATTATATAAATGGTACAGTAAAACAAACCGCATTTACAGGAAGCTTAGGCTTAGATGTAAAAACAAATAACAGTATGATTTACATACACCGGCTTGCTTTTCTAAAACGAAATAAATAAAGAATAAACCATTATATTTAATACTATAAAACTTTAGAATATGAAAAAAATACTGATTTCTTTTTGCTTAATTTTTTCTGTGCTTATTGTAAGTGCACAATCACAAAGTGATTTGGATAAAGCCATGAAGCAAATGCAGGAAATGATGAAAACCATGACACCGGAAGAGCAGGAAATGGTGAAACAATACACTAAAGGCTTACCTACAAGTGTAGAAGAAATGAAAAACGCCAAACCAAGTGTACAAAATTCCATACAAGCAGAAAGCAAGCCTTCTGAAATAGGTACAAAAACAACCAAGCTCATCGGACCGGAAGGAGGTGAAATAAAATCAGCAAACGGAAAAATTACATTAAAATTTCCGGCAGGTGCGGTTGCTGAGAAAACAGAAATAAGTATTGAAGAAATTGGAAACGATTTAGAAACAGGCAGTGGAAATGCTTTTCAGTTATTGCCTGAAGGACAGCAATTTAAAAAACCAGTAATTCTAACTTTAAAATATACAAATGAAGAAATTGAAGGTTCTAATGAAGATGAATTAACTGTTGTTACACAAGGCAAAAATGGAGACTGGTTTTTAAATATTAGCTCCGTGACTGATACTCAAAAAAATACTCTAGCTGCTTTTATTAATCATTTTAGCAAATGGGGCTACGGAGCTTTTAGTAAATTAAAACTTATTCCTAATAATAAGACAATAGGAAGAGGGCAGATTATAAATTTTACTGTAGAAGGGTTCGAAATGACCGCCCAACAAAATGAAATAGAAAAAAAACTCTATACTGAATTTAAAGGAGCATATAAAGATTTAATGTACTATACAAATAAACAAAATCAAGAGATGATATATAAACTTGTTAAAAAAATAGACGACTTAAAGATAAAACTTCACGATGTAAACAAAAAAATTTATAAAGATGACCTTACTGTTAATACTATAATTGATTATGATCTTGTCCCATTAACTAGGAATCCAAAAGATTATTTAGAGAATTATAAAATATCATCTTGGTCATTAAATGGTAATGTAGCACCTATATCTAATTCGTTTGGTACATTAACACCTGTTGATTTTACCGCAAAATACAAGGCTCCAAATACTATTTCAGTAAATGGAAAAACTGTTTTCGTTCATGTAAATTTAATTTCACAACAAAAAAATATGAATAATAAATTTCAAAAATATAGATTAGTTGCAAAAATAGATTTAACAGACGAAAATTTCTTAAACTACACTTTAGATGGCAAAACAACTAACACGTTACAGTTTGGCGTTTCTTCTACTTACATTAAAAACATGCAGCAAAACGCACAAAAAAATTTGGAAGCACCAATATCTCAATGTTTCTTAGTAGATGGCGAACTTATAATTTCTGCTACCAGCAGTTTTATGACACCTGACAATGCGAAAAAAGCAACCATAGTTTATTTTAAAATTAAAAATCCGGCTAAGGGTCAAATCTTTCTTAAATGCGATGATGAGTCTTCTTCTTTTAGAAATGATACCAGAATGTCGGTACAGACAGGTGTTACAGGAGAACAATTTACCAATTCGGAAAATTTACGATGGATGGTTGGAAATACCTGTGATGGAAGAGACAATTGTGTGCCATTTGAATTTAATATTACTGAATACAACCCTGGAAACGGAGGAACTGTCAGTGGTAGTTTTTCAGGTAAAGTATATGAAGATAAAGACATGGCTAAGAGTTGTTCCAATTCTATTGAACATTTTATTTCAGGAGATTTCTCACTAAAAATTATAAAAGAAACAGGAAGCCCGATTATAGATTCTAATCCGACTAAAGAAAAAGCAAGTACTGTGTACGATAAACCAAAAGGTGACGAAGACTTGGTACCATTAGTACCTAAACCAAAGACAAGCACTACAAAACCGACAACAAAACCTAAACCAGCACCAAAATCAAAACCCAAACAAGAAAAGGCACCAATAGGAGCATGGGATTAATAATTAAATTAAAAAACTATGAAAAAAACAATCACACTTTCACTCGCATTTATATTGGCACAAGCTATGTATGCGCAAAACACTACAGATGGCAATGCTAAATCAAACGTCATTCCCAAAACTACCATAGATAATGCCGGTGCAGGAAATGCATCATCAAAGCCAACATCTAATGAAAATGCTGGTAACGCATCCACTACACCAAAATCAAACGCAGGTGCTGCAGGTGCTGGTACCGCACCAAAATCTACAGAAGGTACAGGAAATGCATCATCAACACCAAAATCTAATGCAGGTGCCGCTGATGCTTCTACTACACAACAATCTTCAGCTGGTGCAGCTAGTGCTGGCAATGCGTCTGTAACAACGAATTCAAAAGGAGCTGTGGATGATGATGAAAATTCGGCTGTGACAAAAAAGCCTAAAAATAAAAAAGTTGCAAAATTTAAACCTGGAAAAGAATTGTAAGAAAGTAAATAATAAAAACAAACAACCTTAATATGAAAAAACTATTCTATTTTATCCTTGCAAATATGCTATGTGCTGTTACCTTAGCACAACAACCCTGTAAATCGGATGATGAACTTAAAGTACTGCCAACTAAGTCTAAGTTAAGTACTGTAAAAGCTATAACAACTGCTAATAAAGAACAAATGGCTCTGGTAAAAAAAGTTTTTACAACCACTGTAGAGCCTGCTTTTGCAGCAACTAAAGGAATGGCTGGCAACTGGTCTTGTGTTGATTACATTAATAGCGGTAATCATCTAACCAGTGAAAAGCTGATAAAGTATGAGCTGGCTTCTGGTTTAAATTTATTGCAATGCAAAAATGGTAAAGTTAAAGAGGTCTTTACGCCAAGTATTCAAGCTTTATTTGGGTTTAATTTTTTTATTTCGGAATACATTGCTTATAAATGTGAGCATGATGAAACTAAGGTAATTGGCAAAGAATCAAAAACTGTATCCGTTAATGATACATACAACAATCAACAAATATACTATCTACAAGCAGGAACTACCTTTGGTGAACATGGAAAATATATATATTACAGACAAATAGATAATAAAATATATTTTATTTTATGCAAACCGGATGTGCCCATATTTATTCCGCTTACTGTAAAACAAGTATTAGAAATTTGTAAAAAAAATCAATTACAAACCATTGAAGATACAAAAGCAGGATTGGTATTTACCAAACCTGAAACTCGTGCCGATTATGAGAAACGAATGTCGGATGAATTTGCTGCTTACAGGAAGAATTTCCCGGATGCAGAAAAAATAATTACGGATATGATAAAACAACTGGAAGATATTAAAGTAGGACAAAAACAACAAATTCAAACACAGGTAGATTTATACACCAAATGGGTAAAAAATATAGATGCCTATCTAAATACGGCTTCCGCAAAAGAATTAAACAAAGAATATTATGGACCTGGCGGGCTTACAGCTGCAGTATTTGAAACGATGGATGATGTGAGAAGATATGTGAGTGCAGACAAATCAACTTATGGAAATTATTTTGTTTTTAATCCTGCTTATTTCAATCGAACAATATCTAACAAAGTACCACAATTTATTACTATAGAGCTGGATATGCAACTTCCTTCACCTTTAGCAGCACAAGCATTTAAAGATTTTGAGAAAAACCTTGATTTAGAAAAGCTAAAATCTTTTTTAGCAAAATAAATAAAAGAGGTAATAATGAAACTAAAAAAGAGATCAACATCGCATTGCTCTCTTTTTCATTATTCTTTGTTACTTATTCTACAATCACAAACTCGTAATATTCCATCACGGGATTGTGCAGTAATTTTTTGCAAGCCTCTTCTACCTGTGCAGTGGCAGCTTCTTTGGAAGCTGCTTCTATCTTCAGCGTGATATGTTTTCCGATTCTGACATGTGAAGCATGGAATCCTAATTTATTTAAACTACTTTCCACGGCTTTTCCCTGAGGATCTAAAAGCTCTCTGAGTGGCATGACGTTTATTTCGGCTGTATATTGCATACCCTAAAGGTAAATGATATTTTCTGAAATTAAAATATCAGCTTAAAAACATTCATGCGTTTATTACCCCATTTTTATATGTTTTAAAAATTTAGTAATATTGATACAAATTAGCCGAATGTATTTGTTCAGAAACGTAGTTTTTGTTTTCTTAGTTATCAGCCTCACTCAGTGTAAAAAAGACAACCCGATATCAGACTGCATCAACTCCGCGCAAAAGAACTCTTATGTTCAGTCACTTGAACCCTTATCGCACGACACCATTCAATTTCATAATGCCGAACGGCAATTTCTGAATGAGATTCGTGCCATTGCCAATGATGTGGATGTACTTTCTTCTGCGATTGACACCACGCTGCCTTTAGAAGAATACTATACAATGGTAAAATCAAATTTTCAGCAGCATGCAGATTTGGTGGCACAAAAAGCCGACTTGTTTTATAATGGCTCTGAAGCAAAAGTAATTCTCGCCAGAAATGCATTTGTATTAATGAGCTATGATGCCCTGCAGCGAAAATATCCGGAATTTATGTGGACACAACTTGGAGTATTTGCCGCCAACGAAGTGCGTTCCGGTTTAGTGTTGGCCTTAATGGCACGTGATGTACTGCTGAGAAACAATATTCATATTCCACTTAACAATATAGATGCATCCGACGCCATGCTGGAGTCCTCACAGATATTGATTCAGGGACAAATTGATGTGTTAAAAGATATAGGCTCTCTTGGTATCCTGAACCGTAATCGCGGAGCAGTAAACATCAAGAACGAATCATGGCTGACAGCAGAAGCAAAGGAAGCTTTCCGCTTACAGGAACAGGCTGAAAATGCCTTAAAATCCGGTAATTGCAACAGCTTTATGGATTTACAAACAGCCGCTGCGATTCAGTTTGGCGCACACGAACAGATTTATATTTTACAACCCATGTGGGACCAACCGATGATGCAGCAATTTGCCGATTTGGATAAACTCCTTATACAAATGACGAATCATGATGTTGTTTTCTTTGGCGATATTTTTATTGGCACCAATAAAGAAAAAGAAGCATCAAAGGGTTATACGATTAGAATACCGGCTAATGTAAATAATTTAGCCAATGCCGCCCAGCGGGTGAGTATTGCCATGAATGGTTTTAATACCTTAAACCAACTCAGAAAAAGCACCACCGAAAGTAAGTGGATAGATTACTCTCAGGTGAAGATTGGCTATTTCTACGATGTGTATAATGTTCCGTGGATAAAATGAAAGAGAAAACTAATGTCCTTCGTTCATAGCTTCCGGATTCAGTTTATAAGTTCTGGCAAACAACACGAGCGGAACAGATATCAAAATAAATATTGTCAGGTAGTGAAAGATATCTATATAACTTAAAATGGCTGCCTGTTTGTTGATGTTATAATCCAAAAAGGCCAGTGCCTGTTGTGAGGCCCTTTGTGCATCACTCGTAGCACTCATGAGTCCTGCTTTCATCGCATTTAAACGTTCGTTCACCAAAGGATTATCCGGTGTTACATGTTCCAGTATATTGGCACGGTGTTCAGCACTTAATGTTTCGTTCAGTACACCAATAATCGCCACACTCATAGAACCACCAATCTGTCGTATCATATTAGAAATACCGGATGCCTGCCCTACATCTTTTCCGTTTAATCCACCCAACGTTAAACCGGAAAGAGGAACAAATAAAAATGCCATTCCTAAACCCCGCACCAATAATGGCCAGAACATAGGTTCAGTTCCTGTATTCGTAGTAAAAATAAAAGAAGACCAAAAGACAAATATGGCAGTAATTAAAAATCCTCCAACTATCATATACTTAGGGGGGGTGCCTTTAGATAACATTCCACCTACCACAGGCATCAGCATACCACTCAACAAAGCTCCTGGAATAAACATAGCACCAGACATTTGGGCTGTAAATCCTAAAAAGCGCTGCATATAAATCGGAGAGATAAAGACGCTGCCAAACAAAATAAATCCGAGTACAAAATTCATGATGGTAGCAATCGCTACGTTTCCTTTTGCCAGCACACGTAAATCTACAATCGGATTTTCTGCAGTTAATTCTCTTATAATAAATCCGATAATGCCTGTTACAGCTAACAGAGTGAATGTTATGATGTATTGCGATTCAAACCAGTCGTTGCGTTCACCCTGTTCCAAAACCAATTGTAAAGAACCAATTCCAATTATTAACAAAATGATACCTAACCAGTCGACGCTTGCATCTGTTTTTTTATCAAACGGATTATCGCGAATATATGTCAGTGTCAAAAAAATTGCCAATATTCCGATGGGAATATTCACAAAGAAAATCACCGGCCACGAATAATTATACACTAAATACCCTCCTAAATAAGGACCAATCGTTGGACCAACGATTACACCCATTCCAAACATTGCCATTGCCATACCAATTTTTTCCGGAGGATAAATTTCTTTTAAAATAGTTTGTGAAGTAGCAAATAAAGCACCTCCGCCAATTCCCTGTACAAATCGCCAAAATACCAATGTCCATATAGAACCGGACAATCCGCACATCAATGAAGCAAATGTAAAAATGGCAACAGAACTGGCGAAGTAAATTTTTCTTCCGAATTGTGAAGACAACCAGCCACTCATTGGTACAATGATTACATTAGCAATTGCATATGACGCAATTACCCAGCTTACTTCAGAAAGTGTAGCGCCTAAATTCCCCATCAAGGTATTCGTTGCTACATTTACCACGGTTGTGTCAATTAACTCCAGAAGTGTACATAATACTACGGTTATGGTAATGATATAACGACGTGCGCCGTGTTCAATTAAGCTGTTGGTTTGATCTTGAGTCATAATAGAATTTGAAAATTTGAAAATTAGATAATTTGAAAATTAAATTCGGATTAATTTGATAATTATAAATGAGCATTTCATTTTCAAATCAACACACTTTCAAATTATTTACTTTACTTTCACCGCAACGGTTACGTTCATCCCCGCACGTAAATCGTATTTATCATTTTTATCATCCAGCAATGCAATACGAACCGGTACACGTTGTACTACTTTCACAAAGTTTCCTGTTGCATTATCCGCAGGCAATAAGGAAAACTTGGAACCTGTTGCAGCCTGTAATGATTCTATTTTCCCTTTGAATGTTTTGCCTTCATACGCATCTACTTTCACTTCCACATCTTGTCCTTCTTTCATGTTCTCAATTTGCGTTTCTTTAAAATTGGCGGTAATCCAAAGCTGAGAATCATCTACCAGACTCATTAAAGTTTGTCCCGGATTAACCAACTGTCCTACCTGTACACTTTTCTTGGAAATGAATCCGTCGCACGGTGCAATGATATATGCATAGGTTAATTGCAATTCTGCAAAATCAATATCTGCATTGCGTTGCTGAATACCAACTTCTGCCAGATTTACCTGTGTTCCAACACCGTTTGCCTGAGTGCGCGACGCGGCAGACTGTTGCTGCGCTGCTTTTAACTGTGCTTGTGCTACCTGTACTTGTCTTTCCAAAACAGCCACCTGTTTTTCTGCAGATTGTTTTTCTGCCAGCGCTGCATCATATTGCGCCTGAGTAGCAGATGTCTGATTGAATAATTGCTCGTAACGTTTAAAATTTTCTGTTGCATTCCATACTCTCACACTAGCTGATTCTACATTTGCTTTGGCTGTTTCAATATTTGCCTGTGCAGTTAATATTGACGTAGAGGTAGCACTGGCAGAAGCATCTGCAGATGTAGCATTACTTTTCACCACACTTACATTTGCTCCGGCACTTTTAGCATTTATAATTGCCTGCTGCAGACGGATTTTTAAATCCCTGTCGTCTAGTTTTAAAATAGTATCGCCTTTGCGTACCTCTTGATTTTCCTTTACATAAATCTGGTCAATATAACCTGAAATACGCGGTGCTATTGGAACAATATTACATTCTATCTGTGAGTTTTCAGTGTCTTCGTTATGTTGTGCATAGGATATTTTTTTGTATGCAAAAAATGCCGCACATCCTAAAATAATAATACCTATAATTGGCTTAAGCAATTTTTTAGATGATTTCTTTTCTTGTGTTGTCTCTTCCATATTTGTTGATTAAATAAATTTATAATTCTGGTTAATAATTTTTCCATCCTGCATTTCAATGGTTCTGTCGGATGCTTTGGCAAAATCCTGGTCGTGTGTAACTGCAATGATGGTTTGCCCGAACTCCTGTGTAAGTTCTTTGAAAATGGAGAATATATTTTGCGTATTCATACTGTCCAAATTTCCGGTTGGTTCATCCCCCATAATAATTAAAGGGTCATTGATCAGTGCACGTGCTATGGCAACGCGCTGCTGCTGCCCGCCGGAAAGTTTAGAGGATGGTTTTAATGCCTGATCTTTCAAACCCAGCAATTCCAGCTTCTGATAGGCTTTTTCTTCAATTACATCGTAAGGTAACTTCCCTAAACGCAACGCCGGAATCATTACATTTTTCAAACAGGTAAATTCGCCCAACAGATAATGAAACTGAAAAACAAATCCAATTTTTTCATTTCTGATAGCTGCCAGTTTATCCTGTTTCCACCTGGATATGTTTTGGTTGTCGATAAATAATTCTCCGTCAAACTCTGTATCCATTGTAGACAGGATGTATAACAACGTAGATTTTCCGCAGCCGGACTTTCCGATAACCGTCAGGAATTCTCCTTTGTATACTTCGAAAGAAATCTCATCCAACACCTTAAACTCCACCGGATCGTGGAAATGCTTGGTAATGGATTCTGTTTTTAAAATAATTTCTTTCATCACTTTATTTTCTGAAAATTGAAACCGGATCAATATTAGCTGCCTTTCGCGCCGGAATAAAACCAGCCAGAAAAGTAACGGCAAAACCGAAAAATATACCTTTTAAAAAATTGCTCAGTTTAAAGTATATCGGAAAATAACCGATATCACCTCCTACATAATAATTTTGCAAAACAGCCACCATTATGGATGCAAACAGTACTCCGAATACAATTCCGATTAACCCTATGATGAGTGCCTGTGATACGAATATGCGGATAACATCACGGCCATTAAAACCGATGGCTTTTAAAATAGCAATGTCATTAATTTTCTGCATCACCGTCATGTTTAGAATATTATAAATACCAAATCCTGCCACGAGTAAAATAGATATGGATACAAAACGAATAATGATAGCACGCATTCTGGTAGCAGCCATATAGGTTTCATTGGCAGACTCCCAGTCTTCTGCTTTATAATTTGTTAGCTGTGCCAGTTCGGGTGCGTATGCTTTTGCCTTATTGTAATCTTTAATATTCACGTTAATATCGGTGATGTAAGAGGAATTTTTTTTCATTAATTGCTGTGCAAACGCAATATTGACGTAAGCCGTTGTTTTATCTACCACAGAATTATTAGTCTGAAAAACACCAATTACTTTCATCACTTTTGTCATACCAACTGAAGAGGTGATACTGATATTATCTCCTTCTCTGACGTTCATTTTTGCAGCGACACCAGAACCTAACAGAATTCCGTTAATATTGTTTTTCAGATTATTCACATTCCCTTCCACCACATATGATTCCATGTTGAACATCTGATTAGCCTCTTCCGGTAAAATACCGATGGCGCGTCCGCTTATCTGCGTTTTTGCATTATTGTAAAATATTCCCACAGTTAATTGTGGTGTTACCAATGCAACATCCGGCTGATTTTTCAATAACTGGATAACCTGCTTCGGATTTACAATCGTATTATTGGAAGGAACTACTTTTGGATTGACAATAACCGGAATATTTTTGCCCGACTGATTTACGATGGGTTTAGAAATTTCATCGTCTTTGTAAATTCTGATGTGGGGAATCGATTTAAAAAAAGCCTCTGAAGATGATTTGTCAAATCCTGCTAACATCGAATTCATAAAAATAAAAACCGCAATACCCAGTGTAACACCCAAAGCAGCCACCATCGTAAGTTTTTTATTACTCACAATATAAGTGTATGCCACTTCGCCGTTTACCGGATGTTTTTTTACAGACATTATTTTTTAGGTTTTACCGGAACCAGAATATCATTTTCAGTTAAACCGTTTAGTACTTCTACATATTCTGTGGAAACAATTCCGGTTTCTATAATTTTCAAATCATCACTGCCTTTCAATTGCACTTTATTTCCAAAAGACACGTAGTTTCTTGGAATCAGCAATGTGTTCTTTTTCTCTCCTACTAAAATATTTGCTTCCAGCTGTGTGCCGTTTACCGTAAAATCGGGCTTCTCGGTAAATTGTACTTTTACTATAAAAGATTGTGTCGGCTCATCGAAAACAGGTAAAATCTCACTAACCACTCCTGTATATTCTTTGTTCTTTTGTGTGTTTAGCTGAATAGTTATGGTTTGTCCCATCTTTACTTTATCAATTGAATTTTCGTCTACATTTAATTTAGCGTACAATAAATTTTCATTGGCAATAATTGCAATCACATCACCGCGGCGAACATAATCACCTACTTGTTTTACTTTCTTATACACTTTTCCTGCAGCTACAATTTTCACCTGATTGTTTTCCTGATTAACAACACTGCCTTTTACCGCATTGGATTGTGTAATATATTGTTGTTTATTTTGCTGCTGAACCGATTTATATTGCTGCTCCAATGCAGCCAGATTTGCTTTGGATGTTTTGGTACTTAATTGCATTTTTTCCAGCTCTGCTTTGGTAACACTACTTTGGTTATATAATTCCTGATAGCGTTGTTCCTGTGTGATATCCTGACTTAGTTTTTCTTTTGCAGCCTCTATGTTTGCCTTAATTTGCTGCAACAAAGGCGCATTATCTGTATTGTTATATCGTGCTATTTTTAATTGTTCTGCGGCATTATTTGTACTGATGATATTTTGCTTGTTATCAATTACCGCTACCAGCTGATTGACAGCAACCGTAGCGCCTTCCACCAGATTCAGCTTTATGATATTCCCATCAGTTTGTGCTGTAAGATTGTATTTATTATCCGACTCCAAACTTCCGGAAGCAAATACGATTTCAGATATATCCTTACGAATGGGTTTTATTTCCTGATTGTTTGTATTCGCACAAGAAAAAAACAAAAGAGTGGATAATATTGTAAGATAGTTGATCTTCATAATTGCCTGTTTTGAATAAAATTTATTTAATAGCTCCTAAACTTCTTTGTAATTTATAATTGGCAATAGCAGCATCCGCCTGTGCATTCAGTAAATTAGTTTGTGCCTGCAGTAAAAACTGATCCGCTTCCAGCACATCGCTCAATAAAGCAACCTGTGCACCGAATCTATTATCCAGAATTCTCTTATTTTCAGTTGCCTGATCAATGGCGCGCTGCGCTAAATCAATTTTCAGTAATGCCACTTTTAATGTTTCATAAGCTGCATTTACTTCCATAGAAATTCCGTCTTTAATTTGGGCAGTGGCCTGCAGTAATTGTGCTTTTTGATTTTTTGCATCACTTACAATAGCACGTGCGGTATATAACTGCACGATATTCCAGCTCACACTTACTCCCACATCCCAGGTTGATTTAAAATTATTTTCCTGTGGAAAAATGCGTTGATTAGGATTGTTATAATAACCGTTTCCTACCGCACTAACCGTTGGCATATAGACGCTTTTAGATGCTTTAACCTGATAATCCGCAGCTTTTGTTCTGTAGTCTTGTGCTTTAAATTCGGCTCTGTCTGCATAAGAGGACGCGATTAATGACTGAATAGTCGTATTCGCATCTTTCACTACTTCCGGGTTTTCTACTTGTATTTTTGTACTGATATCCAGTCCCAGCAAAATACACATGTTAAAGTTGGTGATATCAATAGCGCTTTCCACATCTGCCTGGGAAACCAGTAAATTTGTTTTTTGTAATTCAGCGCGCATTACATCATTATTCAACGCCAGTCCTGCATTTTTGAATTTAGAAATATCATTCACACGAACCTGCGTTTGTGCAATATTTGAATCCAGTACTATTTTTGTCTGTTGTAGTTTATACAAGTTGTAATACGTCTGAATAACATTCAGTTTAATATCCTGCTGATCCTTTTGTCTGTCTAAGTCCGTAGCTATTTTTAACTGACCGATGGATTTCATCGTATTCCAGTTTTTTAGTCCCTGGAAGATTGGTTGCTGTACAGAAACACGGTTATTATATTGATTTAAAATCTGTTTATTTAAAACTATATCTTTGCCCATGAAATTAATTGGAGGTAATTCATCTATATTTCCACTTAATCTGGTATAGCTTGTACTAACACCAACTACCGGTAGCATTGCATTCTGCGCCTGTTTCTTTTTAAAATCCAATGCCTGTATTTTCAGGCTGTCTACCATTAATTGTTTACTGTTCTGTGCAGCTAAATCAAAAGCTTCCTGTAATGATATTTTTTTTATATCCTGTCCAAATGCATTGCTTAGTAAAACGATAAATGCTGTAAAATAAAATAACTTCTTCATATCTATTTTGATTCTATTCCTAGGTGGTTAATTAAAAGTTGTCTTAAATGTTTTCTCAATCTGTCTTTTTGTTTTTTTCCAAATGCTTCCGACTCATCTTCCACCTTCAGAATCTTGCAAGCCATTGTACCAGAAGTGGTATACATACGAACAATACCGATAATGGACATGACCGTCAACTCTATATCCACTTTTTTAAACTCCTTATTATCTATTCCAGTCTGAATAATATCGTATGCCAGTAAAAAATTCTTATGTACCTGTGCGGCAATCTTTTCAGCCATAGCTGTACGCTGATTCATGGCCATTTCCCTGAAAATAATGTTCTGAAACAAGCGGCGCTCAAAAAATTTCTCGATGTATAAATCCACCATCGCAAATAGTTTGTCCATACTTGAAGTATGTTGTCCTACAGATTTGGCAATCGTATCCGATGAAATCAGCTTGCGGTTAATCACATCTTCATACAGCTTTTCTTTGGAGCCGAAATAATACGACACCATCGCAATGTTGATATCAGCCGCTTTTGATATTTCACGAACACTTATTGCTTCAAATCCCTGTTCTGCAAATAAACGCTCAGCTACATCCAAAATATAATCACGTTTATCGCTTATTTTAGTCTCTTCCATTTTTAATTAAACGTTTGTTTAATGTTGTAAATTTAATTAAACGTTTGTTTAATTAGCAAGTTAAGTTTGTGTAAAGAGCTATAAATTGATTTGCATCAAGGTAAACAGGTAGCATTTATATAAAATTGCCTTTGAAGTCAGATGCTTATATTTGCACTTCAATTTTTTTTATGTCAAGAGAAACCGAGATAAAGTTTAAGATAAAATTAGACGACCAGAATATGCCTGAAAAAATCAGCTGGACTGCAACAGACGGCCCTCAGGGGGATGGAGATGAATGCAAAAGCATTATGATTGGCATGTGGGACGGCAACGAGAAAAATACCATGCGTTTTGATTTATGGACCAAAGATATGCAGGTGGATGAAATGCATACGCACTTTTTTCAATTAATGCTGAGTCTGGGTGATACCTATCATCGTGCAACAGGAAATCCGTTTGTACAGGAAGATATCAAACAATTTTGCATGACCCTGGGTGACAAAACACGAGAATGGGAAGAAGGTAAAAACTAGAAAGATAAGGTTGCACATATGTAAATCAGGTATACATTTCTTCTATCTGCTTTCTGTATCTTTCTGAAATAATTTTTCGTTTTACTTTCATCGTGGGCGTCAACTCTCCTAATTCGGAGGTCCATTCTGCCGGCAAAAGAGTAAACTTTTTAATCTGTTCCCATTGTCCGAAATTAGTATTTAGCTTTTTAATTTCACTCTCTATTAACTGAATAATAGCAGGTTGTTCAGTCAAATCATTATTTGAAGTAAATAAAATGGAATGAGCTTTTGCGAATTCATGCAGGTAACTGAAACACGGGACTATCAAAGCAGAAATATACTTCTGATATTCACCCACCACCATAATCTGTTCAATATATTTCGACTCTTTCATTTTATTTTCAATTGCCTGCGGGGCGATATATTTTCCACCAGAGGTTTTAAAGAGTTCTTTTTTTCTGTCGGTGATTTTCAGAAATTTGCCATCCGTCAATTCACCAATATCGCCGGTATGAAACCAACCTTCTTTATCAATTACTTCATCGGTTAATGCCTGTTGGTGATAATATCCTTTCATAATATTCGGACCTTTTGCCAGAATTTCTCCGTCGTCCGCAATTTTAATGTTTACGCCCCGAACCGGCAGACCAACCGTACCAATTTTTCTGTCTTCAATATTCATTCTGTTAAAAGCCAGCACCGGCGATGTTTCTGTAAGTCCGTATCCTTCCAGCACATCAATTCCTGCGGCAGTAAATATTCTTATTAAGCGTGGCTGTATGGGTGCAGCGCCTGTTACAATGAATTCAATATTGCCGCCTAGTGCTTCTTTCCATTTTGAAAAAACTAATTTGCGGGCAACAAAAATCTGCAAAGCATACAACATATCTTTTTTCTCTTTGCCGTACTCATATTCCATTCCTATTTGTAATGCCCAATCGAACAATTTCTTCTTTACTGTATCCAATTGCTGCGATTTATCGATAATCTTATCGAACACTTTTTCCAGTAAACGCGGGACCGTGGTAAAACAATAGGGCTGAATCTCTTTCAGGTTGTCGGCAATTTTCTCCAAATTTTCAGCATAACAAATATGAATGCCATTAGCCAGATATGCATAAAAAACGGTTCGCTCAAAACTATGACATAATGGTAAAAAACTCAATGCCTTCTTTCCTTCGAGTAAGGGTAAATCCTGCTGAATACTATTTAAATTGCTGATGATATTATAATGCGATAACATTACCCCTTTCGGGTTTCCTGTGGTGCCGGAAGTATAAATAATAGTAGCTAAATCCTGTTCGTTTACATTTTCGGATAAGGAATTTATTTGTTGTTCATTTGCGTTTATATTAGAAAGTGCGGTGGTAAAATGCTCGGTATTTTTTATAACATCAAATGAAATAATTTTCTGCAACAAGGGCAATTGAATTCTAACTGCTTCTATCTTTTTATAAATAGTTTCATTGCTGACGAATGCAATTTTAATTTCAGCATCTTTAAAAATGAATTCATAATCGTGCTTGCTTATCGTAGGATACATCGGCACACAAACACCTCCTATCATTTGAATAGCCAAATCCGCAAAATTCCACTCAGGACAATTTGCTGAAATCAAGGCTACTTTATCATTTGGCTGTATACCGGCATCCAGCAGCAACTGAGCGGCTTTCAGTACTCTTTCATAGGTTTCCTGATACGTGTAACTTTTCCATTTATTATCTCTGACATCTTTATACGAAAGAAAAGCAGCAGTTGGTTTCAGGTTTTTCTGTTGCAGCAAATAGTCAAATAATCGCATGGCTTTCATAACATCATTTTATGAGTTTACTGATTAATTTAAACTCTTCTGTTCCTGCCTTATCGAGCAACTGAAACAATATCATTTCTGTTGACGAAATAAAAACACCGGATTGCTTCATACGTTCTATAGCAACCTGTTTATTCTCTTTTTTCCTTGAAGAAACAGCATCTGTTATTAAATGAACTTGGTATCCTTCATCCAGCAAATCCAAAGCTGTTTTCAATACACAGATATGCGCTTCTACCCCGCAAATGATGATTTGTTTTTCTGTCTGAACAGATTCTTTTATGTGATCATTCCCGAGACAGCTGAACGTTATTTTTTCCATTACTTTTGCGTCATCTCCCAATATAATTTCTTTGCAGGTATTTCCCAATCCTTTAGGATATTGTTCGGTTACAATTACCGGAACACCCAGTATTTCCATGCCTTTCAGTAAGATATTGGCATTATGTATCACCTCTTCGTGTTGATGTATAACCGGAATCAATCGCTCCTGAATATCTATTACCAGTAAAAGACAATCTTCTAAGTTTAATTTTCCCGTCTGCATATTATTTCATTTATATTACATACTGATAGAACCTTTTCTGAAATCTGATTTACCAATCAGTGCATTAATAACATAAGGAATTCCTTCTTTTACGCTTTGCTGTGCTTCTTTTACTGCCTTTACAAATTCTTCCAGCGTTTTTACCGTTTTTCCTTTTGCACCAAACGCCTCTCCTATTTTTTCATAATTAGAATACGCTAAAACGGTTGCCACATCATCTTTCAAAATATCCAGTTGGTCTCTCGCTATTTGAGACCAGGAAGCATCATTGCCAATCAAAATAATGGCGGGCAATTTATGGCGCACCATGGTATCAATTTCCGCAATGGAAAATGCACTGGAGCCATCTCCGTAAATTATCCAGACTTCATCTTTTGCGTTACATAATTTTGCACCTAAAGCAAAACCGCCGCCAACACCTAAGGTGCCAAATACTCCGGGGTCTAACCAGGATAAGGGATGTCTGGGTTTGAGTGTATAGGAAGCTGTTGCCACAAAATCACCGCCATCCGCCACCAGTGTTGTATTTTCGGGCAGTAGATTATCCAACGTTCTGAAAAGCTCTATAGGATTTATTAAGTTCGTTTTTTCTGTTGCCTGTTCAGCAATATTAATTTCTTTTTCGTTGTCACTTATATCCAGTGAGTCTATCCATTCTTTCCACTTATTTTTTTTATCAATTTTATCTGCTACTTCATTTAAGAATAATGCAGGATTAGCATGCACGGCAATATCCGGTGATTTGTTTTTAAACAAATCAATCTTGTTACCCTTGATGGAAATGAAGGTTGCTTTCTTTGAAAGATGTCTTCCATAATCCAATCTGAAATCGCAGGGAACACCTGCCAGAATAATTAAATCAGCTTGTTTTAAGGCTTGCTTTCTGTTATGTCTTTTTTGCAATAAATTATGCCTTCCCAATAAACCCCGCGCCATACCCGACAAATAAACCGGAATGCCCATTTTATTGACGGATGCTGCCAGTGACTCAGCATGTTGCGCATTATTTAAACTGCCGCTGCCAATTAATATCAATGGTTTTTCCGATTTTTCGATGGCTTTTTTTATGGATTTAATATGAGAACTATTGTGTGTAGCTTTTTGTGCCGGCACGATATCTGCTCTTATATCTATGGATTTTACGCCGTCAAAAACAGCCTGCACATGACGATTTAAATACCAGTAAATGGCTTTATCTGACAAACTTGCATCCTTTTTATTTCCTGCCAGATACCATTCTTTCACGAGGCTTTCCTCATACAGCAAATCAATAGGGCATTCTACAAAAACCGGCCCCGGTGTTCCTTCCAGGGCTATTGAAATAGCTTTATTGATGACCGGCACAAAATCTTTCACCTTCTTCACTGACACACACCATTTCGTAATCGACTGCATCACCGACAATTGCTCAATATCCTGCAATGAACCCCTGCCTTTTAGAACCGTTGCAGCAGCACCACCCAAAAGCAGCACAGGAGATTGTGCCATCTGTGCATTTTTTATGGCGGTAATGGTGTTCGTCACACCCGGTCCGGCAGTAACCGCAGCTACCCCTATTTTTCCGGTTAATCTCGCGGTAGCATCTGCAGCAAACACCGCATTTGCCTCATGCCGGGTGTCTATTACCTGAATACCGCAATTTTTAGCTCCTACGAAAATGGGTGATATATGACCTCCGCATAAGGTAAACATATATTCCACACCGTGTTTCTTGAGTAACTGAGCAATAATTTCGCCTCCGTTCATATTGATTTATTTGGAGAAAAATAACACTTAAAACCATCAAAAAATATGACGCTTGTCATATTTGCCACTCATAATTAATTATGCAGTAATACTTTATTAATATTATTGAGAAAATTGCCGCACTGAATTATCTATTTAAAAAAGTATTTTTGCACCATGTTACAAGCACAAAATTTATCTATCATATTTGGGAGCCGGATTTTATTCGACAATGTTACTTTTACGATTCAGCCACGCGACAGAATCGGATTGGTAGGACGAAATGGTGTGGGTAAATCTACCTTGCTGAAAGCATTAAATGGGGAAATATCTGCACAGGAAGGAACCATCTCTAAACCGGGTGGCTATACCATCGGATTTTTGAAACAGGAAATCCGTGGTCAAAATGAACCGACCGTTTGGCTGGAGGCACAAACTGCCTTTAAAGAAATTAACGTATTACAGGAAGAACTGGAAAAAGTGCAACACCAGCTGGAAACGCGTACCGATTACGATACAGATGATTATATGAATTTATCACAACTATTTTGTGATTTAAATGACAGACTCGTGCATCTGGATATTGATGACAAAGACAAGAAAACGGAACTGGTTTTACTGGGCTTAGGTTATCAGCGCGAAGATTTTGAAAAATCTCCTTCAACTTTTTCCGGTGGCTGGGCCATGCGTTTAGAATTATCTAAATTATTATTACAGAATCCGGATTTGCTGATGCTCGATGAGCCTACGAATCACTTAGACATCGAATCTATTATCTGGCTCGAAGAGTTTTTTCAGAAATATGAAGGTGCCATTGTATTGGTATCGCATGATAAAACCTTTTTGGATAACGTTTGTAACAAAACGATAGAACTGGAATTGGGCAAAATGTACGAGTATAAAGCCAATTACTCCAAATACCTTATTTTAAAGGAAGAGCGTAGAGAGAAACAGTTACAGACATTTAAAAACCAGCAGGATCAGATAAAACAAATTGAGCGCAATATTGAACGCTTTAAAGCGAAAGCCAGTAAAGCCAGTATGGCGCAGAGTTTGGTGAAGAAGCTGGACAGAATGGATATTGTGGAAGTGGAACAGGATGATGTACGTTCCATGCGTTTTCAGTTTCCGATGGGACAACAAAGCGGAAAGGTGGTAGTTACTGCAAAAAATCTGGCAAAAAGCTATGGCGACAAACCTGTTTTTCATGACGTGAATTTAGAGATTGAACGCGGCGATAAAGTTGCTTTCATTGGAAAGAACGGAATGGGAAAAACCACGATGGCAAAAATTATTGCTAAAGAGTTGGATTATAATTCAGGAAACTTAGAAATAGGACATAACGTAAACATCGCTTTCTTTGCGCAGCACCATGCAGAACATTTACCTAAAGAGTTGACTATTTTACAATACATGGAAGACACGGCTCCAAATGATATGCGTGCACAGGTGCGCAATATTTTAGGTGCTTTTATGTTTAGCGGTGACGATGCCACCAAAAAAATATCCGTATTGAGCGGTGGTGAACGTGCTCGTGTTTGTTTAGCACATCTGCTCCTGAATCCAAGCAATGTACTGATTCTCGATGAGCCGACCAATCACTTAGACTTACGCGCTAAAGATGTATTGAAAGATGCTATTTCCAAATATCCCGGAACGGTGATTGTGGTTTCGCACGACCGTGACTTTTTAGTGGGTTTGACGGAGAAAACATTTGAATTTAAAGATGGTGTGGTACAGGAACATGTTGGTGATGTGGAAGCCTTCTTTGAAGAACGTCGTGTGGCAAACTTCAGAGAGGTGGAATTGAGTCCGCAAGCGACAACTAACAATCCGCAGAAAAAAGAAGTTACAGCTCCGGCAAATAAAGTAGATGATAAAGAAGCGAAACGCATCAAAAATCAGATATCCAAACTGGAAGAAGAAATTGGCATCAAAGAATTTGATATAAAAAAACTGGAAGAAAAAATAGAAGCACTTTCCGAAGACGGTAAATATGATGAACAAATCGTATTGCAATTAGGCACAGAAAAAAAAGCATTGGAAAAACTGATGCAAGATTGGGAAAAATTGCAAAGCTAAAAAATCTGCTTCAGATGAATTAAATGCCAGCCTCCAGGTTGGCATTTTTTTTGATATACGTGTTTTATGGTATTTTTGAAATATTGAAATATTACTAACTTCATGTAATAAAATTCTATAAATGTGAGAAGAATACTACTCTTAATTTTTTGTCAATGTATATCTACATTATCTTACTGCCAAAATATTTTTGGCTTTTCCTATTATACAAACGAAGAAGACTCCGTAATTGTAACAAAAGTATTTAAAAACAGTCCGGCTGATAAAGCAGGATTAAAAGTTGGTGATTTTTTAAATTTCATTAATGATATTCCATTATCTTTTAAAAAAAAGGAATTGCTGACAAAAGTATTAAGCGATGCACCAGCTATGAACAATGAACTGAGATTTTACAGAGCACCGGATGTAAAGAAAACCATCCTCAATAAAGCACCTTTAAGTTCATTTGAATTCAGTTGCATTTCTGGCAACTGCAGCAACGGCGATTGTGTGGTGGAATCAACGTTTGGTTATACCATAAAAGGAAAATGCAGTACCAATGCGATTTCCGGAACTGCCGAATGTTATTATAATGATGGAGCTTTATATTACAAAGGCAATTTACTGAATAACAAATTTGATGGAAATGGAATTCAGTATACCGCTGACAAAATAAAATTTGAAGGCAACTTCAAAAACGGACTTCGTCAGGGAAATGGCAAGATTACCTATCCTGATAATTCTTATTTAACAGGTATCTGGAAAGAAGATAAGATTGACGGCAATGCTCAATTCTATAATGCCAATACAAAACAGACCAGTAACAGAGTGTATAAAAACGGCAAACTGGAACTGGAAACCAAAACGGATGTTCTTGCTGAAAATAATACCGGAGCAAAACCAACTTCAACTAGTATAACAAATACAGAAATCAACAAAGTAAAAAAGGACCCAGCCACAACTCTGAAAATCCTGGAAGCAAAGAGCGGGTATATGTGGCCAACGGATTTTTTCAGTGAAAAATATCCAAATGCCATACCCAAAAAACAAAAACCACCCTTTGAAAAATCGGATTATAAAAATCTCGCATCTGCGGCAAGCTTAACTCCTGAGACACTTAAACTGGTAGTGGAACAATGTGCCTATGAAAACTGGCCAGCATTATATAAAAGTTATCCGGATATCAATACGCTGTTCAAATTTGCATTCCGAAATTTAACGTTTGAAAGAGTATTAACCTTCAGAGCAGATAAAAATAATGGAGAATACAGGAGCTATGGACAATACTCTATTATTTTTATCAGAAATGCTGGCAATAAACATGCTCCGAAAGAAATGCTGTCAGATGATG
Source organism: Chitinophagales bacterium (assembly GCA_020848255.1). Classification (GTDB taxonomy): domain Bacteria; phylum Bacteroidota; class Bacteroidia; order Chitinophagales; family JADIYW01; genus JADJSS01. The sequence continues at coordinate 8,763 of JADLAJ010000101.1, read as the reverse complement.
GCATTGGTTTCTTTATGTGCGTAGATGCTGAAATCATACAGGACTTTATGAACCCGGCTTTTAACTATACTGCATTTACCATTGACAAACCGTTTAAAGGCGGTGGTTTTGGCAACTGGCAAGCTAAAAAAGAAGTATATATTCAGGATATGATAAGTATTGAAGGCCAGTATTACAATGCCGGTTATAATATTAGTGATAAAGAATTACAAACCTCATTGGGCTTATCAGATGCAGAATTTAAGAAATTAAAAGATTTATGCGATGTACAATATCGGCCGGATGGTTTGAAGACGGAAAAACAAATTATTGATGCTCAGAGAAATGCAGTATTTGTGGATATGAAAGTCTACCAGCTTGCTAATTTAGGATCGACACATTTAATTTATGTTCCCAAAAATGAAAATTATCACTTAGCACAAAACATGCAACCCAAAAGTAGTGAAGGCTGGTATTTTTGCACAAAAAGTAATGTAAATATTAATAAACCTGACGCTTCCTACATCAGCAGTATAAAAGCGACCACTGATGCGAACATGGAAAAATACCGCATAGAACAGGCCGCCCGTGAAGAGAAGATGAAACAGGATGCGTATGCAAAAGCAGAATGGACCGAGAAAAATAAATTTAAAGGTGTCTTCCTTTTGCAGTATGATGGCAATTTTTCAAATTACGCTACGAATGATGATGAATTGATACGTGTAGTAAGTGTTTTCGGACCAGTTAATCAGATTTTCACAGAAGCAGACAGACTGATTCTTGAAGATAAATATCAATCAAGCACCTGGAAACTAAAGAATTCAAATTTTAATGAAAACATGAACGAAGCACAAGCCATAAAATATCTGACGGAAGTAAAAGGCTATGATAGATTTTCTATCAATACTAATTATTCTTACACTATTCCTGTAAGAATGTCTAAATCAGATGCTGATGAGTTGAAGAAAATTGATGCCGAACTGAAAAAAAATCAACTGGAAAGAGATCAACTGTACAAAGAAATGACGGAAAGTAATTCAACCGAAAAAAATGTACAAATAAAAAAAACAATGACAGATGTTTTGTCAAATACAAAAAAAGAAATCCCAAGAGATACGTATGTAGAAGTTATTTCTATCGACAATGCTGATAAAAATTACAATACGCTAAAAGAGTATATCGGCAAAAAAGGGACCACCAAAACCGCATTAAAACCGAATGGTGACGGCACCTATTCCGGCATGATAGAATTTACGTTTGATTTTAATGTGATTAGCTTTGAAAAAGTAACCGTAAAAATAATACCATAAACATCCATTTTATGAAAAAAACAACAGCAACAATTCTCTTAATTACCTTATTTTACGTTGGTTTTAGCCAATCTTACAAAGAAGAACTTAAGAAAGTAAACGACTTCCTGAAAACGTTTGATAACGGTTATTATGGTTATCTGGAAATTAAAGACGGTTATTTATATGACAGATTTCCGTCTGGCAAATACAGCAAGTCTGAAATAAAATATTTAGGTAATGCTGTTGCATTAGATAACGAATATAAAGTAAGTATAGAATGTACTGATAGTAAAGATTGCGTATTTTCAACTTATACAGATTCTTATCACAAAAATATTAGCTTTTCACAGACCGAATATTTTGACAAAGAAGTGTTGGTTGGATTATTAAATAACTTACTAACTGCTTATAAAAAAAATACTGGTAATTATAAAAATGATGTTGCTTTAATTGAAAATAAAACTTCAATATCATCTAATAGTAATTATCAAACAGCACTTAAAAAATTAAACGATTATTTAAAAACTTTTGACACCGGTTATTACGGCTATCTGGAAATTAAGGATGGTTATTTATATGACCGGTTCAAAGATGGCAATAACTATTGCAAAGCAAAAATATCTGACATTGGGAAAGCCTATGAAAAGGAACCCAAACGCAAGGTTGAACTTTATTGTAAAGGAACTGATAATTGTTTATTTTCAACGTTCACTAATCAGAACTATAACAGTTTCAGTTTTTCGCAATCAACCGACTTCAATACCACTGAACTCATTTCCTTACTGGATAATTTAGTTGCTGCGTGTAAAGAAACAAACACTAAAAATAAAGACGGAGAAAACAACATTGATTATGCAGCAGAAAAAAGAAGACAGGAAAGCTTAAAATCCAATACAGATAACAACGGTAATAATACAACATCCACTAAAAATAATTCTACTGGAAATTATCAAAGTGCGCTCAAAAAATTAAACGATTACCTCAAAACGTTTGACAACGGTTACTATGGATATTTTGAGGTTATTAATAATGAAATTTTTATTCGATTAAAAGCAGGTACTTATTGCAGTGCATTAATAAGTGATTTAGATAAAGCTTATGTTGTTGAAACAAATAAGAAAATTGAAATCAGATGTTTGAATGGAGAGAACTGCATGAATGCTACCTACACAACTGGTAAGACTACAGGTTTAAAAATGTATCAAGATAAAAATTTTGACACTGAAGAATTTATTCAACTAATAAATGATTTGATATCAACATTAAAAAAAAGCAATTCAAATACATCTAACAGTGGGAACAAATCTGGAATAACTCAGTCTGAAATTTCAAAACCTAATACTGCCAATTCAAAGAATAGCACATCAGGTTATTCAGCTTCAACAGGAAACTATGAACCTGCACTCAAAAAATTAAACGATTACCTGAAAACTTTTGACAATGGGTATTACGGTTATTTTGAAGTAAAAGATGGCTATATCTATGATCGCTTTAAAGCCGGAAAATACAACAAATTTAAAATGGAAGACATAGAAGGTGCTGTCATACAGGAACAGTACAGCCGTGTTATTTTTAAATGTAAAGGTGTGAATAAATGTATCTCCACCGATTGGAAAGTAAACGGCACGGAAGACTATACTCAATTTACTCAAAGCGGTTCTTATAATTATCAGGAACTGGCAGGTTTACTAAACAATTTCAGAGATGCCTATTTAGGCAAGAAACAAACTTCAACTAATAATTCAACAGTATCTGCAAATAAAAGCAGAGAAGAAAAAGCAAAAGAAAGACAACAACCTACATCAAAAACCAATGATGATGATTTCGACGAAGATTGGGATGCACTCGAAAAAGCTGCTGCAAAATTAAATAATTCAACGAAAGAAGTAAAAGAATCCACAGGCACATTACGTGCGATTCTTTATGATAAAGAAATTATTTTAACAGATATTGACAACTCAGATCCAAATTTTGATAAAGCAAAAAAATACATTGGCAAAAAAGGAAAAACAAAAACATATATAATACCAAATGATGATAATCTTACGTTTTATGGCGATATTTATTTTGATGGAATACTATTTAAATTTAAAAAAATAAGAATAAAAGAAGTTACTGCTAATGAAAATACTTCATCAACATCAAGTAATAAAAATTACACAGAACCATTAAAAAACCTGAACGAGTACCTTAAAACATACAACGCAGAAACCTATAAAAATGTAGAAGTTAAAGACGGAAAAGTATATTTTGGATTTTTTGTGTACGGTGCAAATTATAAATCTTCCATAGACATCAACGAACTAAAAAACAATACCATTATTACCATTGGAAAATCTGTTGGTTCATCTGTAGTAGATGAAGTTAAAATTTCCTGCAAAGGCAGTAGCAAATGTTTTTATTCAACTTACTCAAATGAAAATGCAGATCATTTCAGATTTTTCAGCCACAGTGTAAAAGATTTTACAAAAATGGAGCAGCTACTAAAAGATTTTATAAAAGCACTTAATTAAAAATAAGAAAAAAAGACAGACTCAACGCCGAGTACCTTAACAATGAAATCAACAAAAATGAAGCTTCCAAAACTTATCATTGCCGGATTTTTACTGTTATGCATCATTTTTGCCGCACTCATTTTTAAGCTGTATAAAACAGATTCCCAGGCATTTTATGACACTCCCATCAACAGCACGGTAAAAGCAATCTATACCGTACGCGGGAGACCTTTGCAGCGTTCTGCCAAACTAAGTAATGACAAAGTAATAGACGTTCCTGAAGAATTTATACCTTATATACAACCCGGAGATTCAATTATTAAAGAAAGCAATTCCGGTCAGATTATTCTGATTACCTTTCAGCAAAACAGCAGAACCATCATTGTACATCCGTAACTAAACAGACTGTAGATTTTTGTTTATGAATGGAATCAGTTCAAATCATCGCGGAACCCGAAAAGAATATCCAATCGAAGTGTACCAGCCTTTTACAAAAGGGTATAACTGAAAACCACCTGAAATATCTATCTGCATATTATTTTTTATCAGGTACGCAAAACCTCCGTCAAAGGTATGTGTGGATTTCCTATCGACCGGAATATCTCCGAAAAACTCATAATAGAAATACCATTTGTCCGTGATATCCACGCCGTTTACGATGGTATAAATAAACGACGGATACGGTGATTCGCCGTCCCATTCCATTCCAACATTATATCCTAAAATGAGGTTCTTTTTTAAGGTATGTTCCAAGGTAAATCTGAAATTTGGAGCAAAATATTTGGTACGCTGATTTTTAGTGGAAATATAAGGCACCGCCATGTGTGCAATAAATGAAATCTTAGGTCTTGCTTTTTTTTCTTCACAAATAGCTGTTTTAAATCCAATCTGAACGGGTGACAATCCGCTTCTGTACTTTCCGGTAGAATCTTTGAATGAAGAAATATCCGTAATTAAACGTATCTCCGTCGACTTAAATATTCCTGCTTTCCATAAAATAGTCGGATGTACAAAAGACAATTCTTTATGCTGACTTTCGATATTAAATCCCATTTCCATCTGGAAATATTTGAATGGCACCACATCAGGTGTTTCCGTCTGGTCAGGACGGTCTGTGGAAATAGAACCTATAGACTCTGCTTCCTTTTCCTGCGAAAAAAGGAACGTGGAAATACAACATAAAATAAGTACTGCTATATTTTTCATACATACAAATGTATTATAAATTACAAATGTAGTCTAATAATATTTTTAGCCTTGTCTAAATTTATATTACTCCAGAAAAATCTACTGCTTTAATAAAACTGTTTTATAAAATTAAGGTTGTATTTTTACCAAAACAAAACTGAATATGTCATCAAAAACAATCATTGCTCAACCATACACACTTAAAAACGGAACGGTCGTAAAAAACCGCTTACTGAAATCAGCTATGAGTGAAGCCCTGGGCGAATCTGATGGTGCACCGAAACCTGATTTAGCAACACTTTACGGCGCCTGGGCAAATGGTGGAATTGGTATCTGTGTGACCGGAAATGTAATGATTGACCATCGTGCTTTAGGTGAACCCGGCAACGTAATTATCGAAGATGAAACACATCTGAATGCACTGCGGAAATGGGCGCAAGCAGCTACACAAAATAATACACAATGCTGGGTACAACTCAACCATCCCGGAAAACAAGCACCGAAAGGACTAAACAAAGAAACCGTTTCGCCATCTGCTATTCCGTTCCGGAAAGATATGCAGGCATTCTTTCCAACACCAAGAGAACTCAGTGAACCCGAAATAAAAGACCTGATTCAACGTTTTGCAACAGCTGCAGCCATTGTACAAAAAGCAGGTTTCTCCGGTGTTCAGATTCATGGCGCACATGGTTACTTAGTGAGTCAGTTTTTATCACCACATCACAATGTCAGAACGGATGAATATGGCGGCAATCCTGAAAACCGCCGACGGTTTGTTTTAGAAATTTATAAGGCCATGAGAGAAAAAGTAGGCGCTTCTTTTCCCATCAGTATTAAATTAAATTCTGCGGATTTTCAGCGCGGCGGATTTACCGAAGAAGAATCACTCGATTTAATTCGTGTACTTTCTGAGGCTGGTATGGACTTAATCGAAATTTCCGGTGGAACCTACGAGGCACCTGTAATGACTGGTGTTAAATCGTCTAAAGAACCAGTGAAAGAAAGCACCATACAACGAGAAGCATACTTCTTAGATTTTGCAGAAAAAGCCAGAAAAGTTTGTACCACAGCTTTAGCTGTTACCGGCGGTTTCCGTTCAGCAGAGGGTATGGCACAGGCAATTTCTTCCGATGCGGTAGATTTTGTTGGCCTTGCCAGACTATTAGCTATTGAAACCGATGCACCCAATAAAATAATTTCAGGCAAAACATTTCTTGCTGTCAAACCCATAAAAACCGGTTTTGGCATGGTAGACAAAATGGGATTGATGGAAACGGCCTGGTATAGTGCACAACTGAAACGCATTGGTAAAGGTGAAGCTCCTAATATTCATCTGAGTCCGTGGATGGTGTTAATTAAAACTATTTACCACATGGTTTTCGGAAAGAAACCGTCTAAGTTGAGAGCGAATTAAAAAAAAGACCGCAACATTTTGTGGCTACTTGTAGTTTTTTGCTTTGTCAAGTTACGCATTTGAGCGCTAACGCGCAAAAAATTGCAAGTAGGTGCTGTTAGATGCTGTGCTTCTGTCTGGTTAGTTGTCAGCAATTAACTGAATTGTTTTTTCGATTCTATGTCCACCCATTTTTTCATGTTGTCCCAGTCGGCTTTAGTCATTTGATTGAGTCGCGGAACAATGGTTTTAATGTCATTAACTAAGTTCGGCAGATTTTGTAAATATTGATTTTCTGTCCGCTTGTCAAAGGAAGCTCTTTGCTTAAGTTTAAAATATACGAACGCCCAGTGCAAACTGAATTTGTCGTTGTCGTAAATACTATCGTCATATTTGTCCGCTAAGTTAATTGTCACACCAAATCCGTGTCCGAGTCTGTCGTATATTTTTAAGGCAAATTTGTCATTGTATAAAATGTTGAGGGAACCATTGTCCAGTTTGATGTCTCCAAGTCGATATTTAAGATCATTTTCCTGAAGCCAACTTATGTCTGCGGTGATATAATCTTTAACAGTTTTCATTTGTCTAACGTGATTGTCCGCATTGCACCTAACATTATGTTGCGGTCTTTTTTATCTCTTCCATAATAATTCTACCCACATCTCGAAGCACCGCAATCTTTGCAGGTTAAACAGCCTTCTAAATATTGCTGATTCGTAGAACCGCAGTTCGGACATTTCGATTTCTGCGCCATCGTTCCATCCGGCACATAGCGTTTCAAGGCACGTACCACGCCGTTTTTCCAGGTATTAATGGCTTCATCTAACTGCAAACTGCTGATTAATTCCACCACATTTTCTATCGGCATTCCATGTCTTAAGGTACCTGAAATCAATTTCGCATAGTTCCAGTATTCAGGATTGAATTTGTGCGATAATCCTTCAATCGTCGTCTTATAACCACGTTGGTTTTTGTATTGAAAATCGTAACGCGAAGTGCCGTCTGCTTCTTTGTTTTTAATGATGGTGCCTTCATTCACCCAACGCGGCAATAAAATTCCGTCTTCATCATCATTCAACCCGGTGAAAATTTCGTAAGGTTTATTATCCATTAAACCAATGAAGGCAATCCATTTGTCTTTGTTGTTTTGGAAACGCACCACATCTGCTTTTAAAGAAGCAGGGCGTGTAATCGGGAAATGTGCAGCTCCTTCTGTCGTCTCTTCTTTCTTTTTTTCCTCGTTGCTAATCAACACACCGGAACGTGAACCATCACGGTATACGGTAACGCCTTTACAACCGGACTTCCAGGCTTCCATATAACATTGCGATACGATTTCTTCCGTCACATCGTTCGGCATATTAATCGTAACGCTGATGGAATGATCTACCCATTTCTGAATAGCACCCTGCATTTGTACTTTTTTCAGATAGTCCACATCGTTAGAAGTAGCTTTATAATACGGTGATTTTTTCACCAACTCTTCCAGTTCTTCCTGCGAGAAATTTCTGTTCGTGTTATAGCCGTTCACTTCCATCCATTCTTTGAAACGGTGATGGAACACCACATATTCTTCCCAGCTATCTCCTACTTCATCCACAAAATCAATACGCACATTTTTATCATTCGGATTTACTTTACGACGTCTTTTATATACCGGTAAAAACACCGGCTCAATTCCGGAACTGGTTTGCGACATCAAGCTCGTAGTGCCTGTTGGTGCAATCGTCAGCAACGCAATATTTCTTCTGCCATGTTCCAGCATCTCGTAATACAATTGAGCATCCGCTTCTTTCAATCGCAGCATGAAGGGATTATTTTTCTCGCGTTCAGCAGAAAATATTTCAAATGCACCTCTGTCTTTTGCCAGATGTACCGATGCTCTGTACGCTTCCAATGCCACTGTTTTATGGATATCTACGGCAAATGTAATGCCTTCATCGCTCCCATAACGCAGACCTAAAGCCGCCAGCATATCTCCTTCTGCCGTGATACCCACACCGGTGCGACGACCTAAGACTGCCATGTTGCGAATCTTATTCCATAAATTAATTTCTGTGTGTTTAATATCTTCCGTTTCCGGATCTTTATTCAGCTTGTCTAAAATCGTATCAATTTTTTCTAATTCTAAATCGATGATATCATCCATGATGCGCTGTGCATAGGCGATGTGTTGTTTGAATAAATCCCAATTAAATGTGGCATGTTTCGTAAATGGATTTTCTACATACGAAAATAAATTGATGGCCAGCAAACGACAAGAATCGTAAGGACACAATGGAATTTCACCGCAAGGATTGGTAGATACCGTTTTAAATCCTAAATCTGCATAACAATCCGGCAATGATTCGCGAGTAATGGTATCCCAGAATAAAATGCCCGGCTCTGCTGACTTCCAGGCGTTGTGTACAATCTT
>JADLAJ010000100.1 GCA_020848255.1 Chitinophagales bacterium | reverse complement strand
TTAACTTAAACGAATACCACGGGCACAGCTACGAACACAAAGGAATCGCTTTGGCTTTCCTGTTATCGTGTCTGGGATTTTCGGGTTTCCCGATCACCCCGACTTTTATTGGTATCGACCTGATGTTTACCCATATTTCGGCACACCAGCTGGTGCTCGTAGCGATCACAGCCCTGAATTTTTTATTTTTGGAACTGACGATTTTGAGGATTTATACCAGGGTGTTTTTGGGGCAGCACAAGAAGATGTATCATCCGGTGGCGTTCAGATCGTCGTGACCTTTTCTGCGCACTTTTTGCCCTGGTACTTATATGAATATTATAATCTTTATGAGGCTTGGTATGTCGAAAAGTTTATACAGATGCAGCGTACCGGGAAATGATCGCCGGTACGCTGCAAGTTCGATTTATGATACTTCAGAAACTCAAATACGAAGTTAGGCTATGGGGTTTTCGGAAATGTAAGAAAAAAGGAATAGCCTATCTGTACCTGGTCGAAGTTCGTGTTCCATTGTTTGAACTGGTGGTGGAAAAGATATCGGAAGAACAGTTTATTGTCTTTGTCCTTGTCGGGTTTGAAAAAACCGCCAAGGTGAAAACTTCCGAACCAGTTCGTGTATTCAGGTACTTTACCATATAGGAATTCTTCACGATTTTCAATCTGTTTGAGCCTGTTATCACGCAGTATAAACAAATTCCACTGATAAGACAATGAAAAACCATAACGCGCATCAGGAAGGATTTTCCAAGTAAACTTCGGGTACAACTGATAGGTGTTCACATTGTATTTATTGGGCTCTTTTTCTGAAGTTTTGATTTGGCCGTTCTCAAAAATGCGGAAGGAATCAATAATGCCCGTTCTTCCATAACGAAAACCAAAATCTAGAAAAAGAGTAGATTTGAAGTTTGGGCAATCTACCAGAATGCCATTAAGATCGAGGCCCGTGCTGAAATTTTCATACGACTTGAGTTGGATAGTAGTTGCAAATTTTCTGGAAAACAAGGTGTTGTTTCGGATATCATCTTTGCTCTCCACCGGAAAAAAACGCTCTTTTTGCTCTAGTTTGGAAAGGGAGACAGATGGTTCTACATACGCGAAATAGCCAAAATTAAATCGCTTGGCGAACAAGGGTAGACGGTGAGTTTGCAGTGGGATGCGCCGGTTAACAAGTGTTTGGACCAACCCATTTGGATTAAATTCTTTAAAACCGATGAGATCAGTAAAAAACTGCGCTTCGAAGAGTTTGCTGGTATTCGCCTTGTATAATACAATCTTGTCTATCGGCGGGCGTACGGTAAGGGTTTGGTTTTCCGGACTGTAATCTTTGGCCGACGTAAAATGGTTTTGTTCGACCATAGTGAGGATATCTTCCATCTTCATCTGATAAGTCTTCTGGAACTTTTTTTCAAAAAGACTAAAATTACCCATGTCATCAAAGTTCTTTTTAGTGGAAAAGCCTATCGGGAAAACATTTTCAAATTTATATTTCTCCTGTTCTTTATTTATCAAATGGCCCAAAACCATGATGTTCTCTATGTATCCGTCGTTAAATTCCATTTGAACGTATTCGACGATCATGGTATCCCGAGGCTGCTCCTCTGCGGCCTGGTTGGCTTCGATTGTTTTTATTTTGAAATTTTTACTGATTTCATTTTTCTTTTCAATCAGTTTATTCACAGTTGCTTGTTCTCTTTTAATTTGTGCAAGTAAAGTATCACGTTCTATCAATAGCGGGCCTATTTTCTGGTTTATTCGGTCTGCTTGTGTTTTATATGCGAAAATATTCCCTGAAATTAGCAGTCTTTCACTTTTCAGTGCATTGGATAATATTAGATTATTCTGGTACAATTGCTCATATTGCTCTTGTTCTATTGTTAGCACTTTTACATTTTCCTCTAATTCTGTAAACTGATTCTTGTTTTGATATAAAATTAATAACTCCTTCTGCAATGAGTTTAAGAGATGATTCTGCCGGTCTGTAGTATTTTGTGCAGATACTGAATCTTTTTGTAGGGATAGCAGTATGCTGTCCGCTTTTATTATACCTGATTCAGTTTCCCTGATTTTATTATCAATATTCGAAGGTGATATCGCTTGGGACACGGAAATTTTAGACCTAATACTGGCTATCCTGCCTTTAATATGAGCGATGCTATCATTAAGCGCCTTTCTTTGCGTCATATAACCGTTTATCTGACTTTCTTTTAGTTGCATATTGTATGCGTACTTTTCAATTGTATCAGTTGTATTCCGATATTGGGAAGAAAAGGTGGCAATTAATTGATCAACAGTCTTATACCTATCTTCTTTATATTTTAATATTTCTTTGGCAGTACCAATTTTTGCATCATTTAGTTTTAAATCTTCTTCAATAGAGACCAAAGCCTCAAGTTTTTCACTAAATTTATTGACCGCTTTTTCCTCGAACAAGCATAATATATTTTTAAATTTCTTTTCATTTTGTTGGCTGCATTTTTCCATTGCTAAAAATTTTTCCCTAACACTTTCCTTGCTATTAGACAGTATTGCTCGGGCTGATCTAAGCTCTGCTGTATCAGGTTTCAATTGTAATTCTAATGTTTTTAATTTTTTTTGGGCTATTTCAAAATCTGCATAAGCCTGCTTTAAAGCCTTTTTTCGCGTTGATCGTTTCTCGCAATTATCAAGGCCATTATTGATTTTTTTTATATTGAATGGCAATTCCAGTATTGGTACTTTATTGTTTATGCTTAAAATGCATGCAACGGGTCTCGACGGATCATTTTGTAATGCGGCAACTGCTGCATCGCTAAATATTTCTTTGACCTTCGGCCTGACTAATTCCATACTCACGGATGTAATTTTCGGTTCATCGTATAGTTTTTTTAATGCACCTATTACCCCGTTTTCGAAAGACATTGCTTCAAATGGATTTAAAGAAAATATTTCTGTTTTCCCATCGTACTGTTTTACTACCTTGACATCAAAATTCCCATCCGGTTTTTTGGTGATTTCCAGGGAGTTATTTTCACCTGTGGGCAGGTTTATATCCTTTTTTAACAGGTATTGCGATGATACTGTAGCCGGAAAACTAAACAGCAGGAGGAGCGGTATAAGGGTATAAAATAAAATTGACTTTTTCATTTGATCGTTATTTAAGTATCAGTTAAAATTCCTTGTTCAATTCCAGTTTAATCTTACGGATATTTTCAACACTACTTGGATTGTCCAATGTGATCTGACCGGAAAGCGCCGGTGCGGCGTTTTGAAAAAATGAAATCGATAAATCGGGTTTGACGGACGAAATAGCACCTCCTTCTATATTAAAAATATCACCGGATACGGTACCGTTCGGTTGCACGAGGCCTGAAAAACGTTTTGCCTCGGCATTGCCGCCAAAGAGGATATTAACCTGTCCGTCCGCCTGAATCGTGGCATTGGCATGGATCACTTTGTAGGCAGAGGCAGACGTATCCACATCTTTAAAAAGCAATGCAGAGCCACTGTACAATCCCTTAAAAGGTATGTTGTCGGTAGCCGAAATGATATCGACTTCAATCAATGATGGATTGATAATGGTATAATCTGCCGGCAAATACACGGTAAATGAATCCTGCGTAGGAGTATCTGCAAGGACGTTTTGCC
>JADLAJ010000099.1 GCA_020848255.1 Chitinophagales bacterium | reverse complement strand
TTTAAAGAAGAGGAAATTCATTGCAACGCCCAAATGAGTACCAAGCAAACCCGTGAATCATGTGTGCTGGATGCAACGTCTCAGCAATTATTAAATACAGCCATGAAGCGATTAGGCTTGTCTGCACGTGCATATGAACGCATCATACGCGTGGCAAGAACCATTGCGGATTTAGCCAAAAGTGAACATATCCAAATGGAGCATCTGGCGGAAGCTATTCAGTTCAGAAGTTTAGACAGGGAAAGCTGGGCTGCTTGATTTTTTTAACACATAGGCACATAGAAAGAGTTTAGTTTAAGAGTAATTCGTGCCTCCGTCACGAATATTAGCTTAGTTCAGTCGATAGTATAAGTCAAAACTTATACTATCGATTTTTAATCAACACTCGTTGAGTATTTAACATTTACAAAAAGGCAGTTAGTCTTACATTTGTTCAAAGATATTTTTATGCTCAGCGATTTTTTGCAACCGGTTAATAACCATTTATTAGAAGAATTTTATACACCTAACAAATATGCAACCGATTATATTCATTTGTATCAGAAAACACGTTCACTGGAAGGTTATTCCGTAGCTATTCTCGGGGTAGAAGATTATCGCGGTTATATAACGAATAAAGGCACAGAAAAAGCGGCAGATGAGGTGCGTAAACAACTCTATCAATGTTCTGCTTTTACCAACGGCATGCAGCTGCTGGATTTGGGTAATATAAAAGCCGGAGCAACATATGTAGATACTTTAGTGGCGGTGGTAGAAACCTTACATGAGCTTTTTAAACACAACGTAATTACTATTATTATTGGCGGTGATGCAGCTCTGTCATCTGCACAGTTTAAGGCATATGAAATTTTTGAGAATCAGATTACCGTTGCGCAAATCGCCTCAAAAGTAGTTTGGGAAAACAGCGACGTGGATATCCATAAAACCTATCTAAAAGATTTTTTCCTGAGCGGATTTTTAAGAAAATATAATCTCGTCGCTTATCAGTCTTATTTTATTCAGGAAAAACAATTGTCTTTCTTAAGCAGTAAAAATCATGATGTGCTAAGGGTAGGTAAAATACGTGAACACGTTTTTGAAGCAGAACCATTTTTACGCGAAGCGGCAATGGTTACTTATAACATTAATGCTATCCGATATTCTGATGCACCCGGACAGCCGGACCCGTCACCGAATGGTTTGTTTGGTGATGAGGCCTGTGCGATGGCCCGTTATGCCGGCATGAGCGACCAGTTGATGAGCATCGGTATTTACGATTTTAATCCGGATTTGGATAAAAGTAATATTACAGCTAAACAGGTGGCGCAAATGGTTTGGTATTTTATGGAAGGAATCAGTTTACGCAGAAATGATTATCCGATTGTGGATGAGAATGATTTCAATACGTACATCGTTCAGATTGACGATGCGGAAAACGATTTCATATTCTTAAAAAGTAAAAAAAGCGATCGCTGGTGGATGAAAATCACGTATGATAAAAGAGACCTGCAAAAACATATACTGGTGCCATGCACGTATAAAGATTATTTGTCTGCACTAAACAATGAAATTCCTGAACGCTGGATGCGGGAATGGATGCGCTTATCCTAGTATTTTCGCATAAATTGAACCATAATACTTAAAATAGGTTAAGATGAGGTTAACTAAGTTAACTTTTTTAAACCTTGCCTGAAAATTGTAGTCTATTGAGAATAATATTGGTAAAATTGCACTATGATTAAACAAATACTTTTTGTTGTATTTCTTTCCTGTCTGTTTTCTTCAAAAGCACAGCCTTTTTTAGTTTCCGGTAAAATAACAGATGCAAAAGATAATTCCGGTTTGATTGGTGTAAATATTACACTCACAAACACAAAAGATACCACAAGAGTATTCGGAGCATCTTCGGATATCGACGGAAGTTTTATTATTCCGGATGTTGCAGCAGGTGAATATGTTTTAAATGTCAGTTATATAAGTTATAAAACCATTGTCAGAAATATTTCCGTTGCAGAGAATGTTGATTTGAAAAATATTCCCATGGCAGAGGAGAGTAAGCTGTTGAAAGAAGTTGTAATTGAAGATAAACAAATCAGAGTACAGCAGTTAGGTGATACCTCTCAGTTTAATGCAAACGCTTTCAAAACAAATAAAGATGCTACTACAGAGGATTTATTGACGAAAATGCCCGGCGTTACTTCAGAAAACGGAACGGTAAAAGTAAATGGTGAAGAAGTAAAAAGAGTGCTGGTAGACGGGAAACCTTTTTTTGGTGACGACCCGAGAACCACGATACAAAATTTGCCTGCAGATATCATTGATAAGGTGCAGGTGTTTGACAAAATGAGTGACCAATCTGCTTTCACAGGTTTTGATGACGGCAACTCACAAAAGACAATCAATATTGTCACTAAGAATGGAATGGTTCATTCGAAATTTGGTAAATTTTATGCCGGGTATGGCGGACCGGATAACAGATATAATGTTGGCCTGAATTTTAATTCCTTTAAAGGTGACAGACGTTTTTCTATTTTAGCCATGAGCAATAATATCAACCAGCAGAATTTTAATATACAGGATTTAGTAGGTGCTACGGGTTCGGGAAATTCCGGTGGCGGGCAGGGGAGCGGTAGTCGTGGTGGTGGAGGACAAGGAGGAAGAGGCGGCAACAATACCCTGGGTAATTTTTTGGTTGGGCAGCAAAACGGTATTGCTACCACAACTGCATTAGGGTTGAATTACTCGGATAAATGGGGTAAAAAAAATAAAGTTACTTTTTCAGGTTCCTATTTCTTTAACGGAACCAAAAATGAAAACATAAGTTCCGCTGTCAGAAATTATATATCGAACAGTGATAGCGGACTGGTCTACAATGAAACGAAAGATGTAAGCAGTAAGAATTTCAATAACAGACTAAATCTCAGAATTGAATATACGATTGACTCATCCAATATACTGACGTTCACTCCTTCATTCAGTACACAAAATTATATTTCCTCTTCGGAGCTGAATGCATCGAATACCAGAAACAATGCAACATTAGAAAGCGCTACTCAAAACAATATAAATGTTAAGCAATACGGCATAAATTTTTCTAACGACATTTTATATCAGCATAAGTTCTCTAAAAAGGGAAGAACAATTTCTTTCAATTTAAATTCAGGTGCTAGTATGAGAAATACGAATGCCGGTTTATTTACGCTCAATAATTATCTGATAGATACTGTGAGTACGACAGACACGATTGACCAGAAATCCAAATTGAAGACACTGAGTTATGCGGTTGGAGGAAATATTGTGTATACAGAACCAATTAAGAAGTACGGACAATTAGCGTTAAATTATGCACCATCTTTTACCAAATCAAGCTCGCAAAAAAATACTGATAATTATGATGTGCTGTCAGATACTTATTCTTTGAAGGATACCGCACTCAGCAATCAGTTTAACAATACCTACCTGACCAATAGAATGGGACTGGTGTACAGGTATAATAATCAGAAATTAAACTGGAGTATAGGTGTCAATGGCCAGCATGCCTTATTGCAAAGTGAGCAGTTGTCGCCGGATAGCATTTCAGTAAAGAAAAACTTCCTTTCATTATTGCCTGTTGCCGAGTTGAATTATAAATTTTCTAAAACTGAAAACCTTCGTTTCTTTTACAGAACATCCACAAATCCACCATCTATTACACAGTTACAGAATGTAATAGACAATAGTAACTCGCTGATTTTATCTTCCGGAAATCCTGATTTAAAACAAACATTTACACAGACTGTTGGATTACGTTACGGCAGAGCAAATACAACAAAAGCTACCAATCTGTTTATTTTTGCCAATGCAACCAATACGATAAATTACATTGCAAACTCTACCATCATCTTTGCAAGAGATACTGTTATAAATGAGATAAAAGCTACGGCTGGGGCACAGTTTGTACAGCCGGTTAATTTAAATGGTTACTGGAATACCAGAACTTTTATTACCTACGGATTTCCGATTAGTAAGTTAAAAAGCAACATGAATGTAAATGGAGGCTTTGTGTACACACGCACGCCAACCTTAATTAACACGGCACGCAATACAGCTAATTCTTTTGCTTTTAATGCCGGATTTTCATTGAGCAGCAACATCAGTAAGAAAATAGATTTTACACTTTCCTATAATGCGAATTATACGATTATCAGAAATTCATTACAGCAGCAAAATAACAATAATTATTTCAATCATACTGCTTCTGCCAGATTCAATTATCAGTTCTGGAAGGGATTTGTATTTAATACTTCAGTGAGCAATACGCTGAATGCAGGCGGTTCCGCTTCATACAATATCAGCTATTGGTTGCTGAATGCATCATTGGCATATAAATTCCTGAAAGACGAAAGTCTGGAAGTAAAATTCAGTGCTAATGATATTTTAAATCAGAATACGAATATTACAAGAAACGTTACGGAGGTATATACGGAAGATGTAAGTTCTACCGCATTACGCCGTTACTTTATGGGAACGATTACGTATACGCTTAAAAAGATTGGCGCCGGCAGCAAAGTTACGGATGACAAACCGAAAGATTTCATGATGGGGCCTCCACCGGGTGGAGGAATGCCGGGAGGTCCGCCACCGCCGCAAAATTAAAGCTTATTCCACCACTTTTTCCATCTTCATGCTGCGTGCCTTTCCGTAAGATATCTTAATTAGTAAGATTCTGATGTTGAAACAGATTTGTGATTTAGATAAAAATAATCTATCAGGTAATTTGGCGGGTCTTAAAAATTATTTATATATTACAATATGTTTTTTAATTCATTCATTTCAAGCCAGCAGTCAAAAATCTTTAACATAACAAGTTAGTTGTTTTATGATTTTTTCCAACATTTTTCAATAGTTTGTATGTGCTAACTAATGTAATTATTAGGGTTCCTTTTTTAAAAATAAATCTAAATAAATGAAAAAAATAAAAAGTATGCTAGCACTATTTATAGTTGTAATACTAATTAGTTCATGTAAAAAGAATTTTAGATGTGGAGACACTATAACTGATATTGATGGTAATGTATATAATACTGTTAATGTTGGTAACCAATGTTGGATGCAGGAAAATCTAAAAACCAGACACTATAATGACGGAACAGTATTAGAGTCAGATATAACGAATTTAGTATGGCGTAATATAACCGTTGGTGCTTATTGTTTTTATGATGAAGATGCTGATAATGATGCTGTTTATGGCAAATTATATAATTGGTTAGCCGTTAAATCAAATAAGATTGCGCCGAAAGGTTGGCATGTTCCATCAGATGCTGAATGGACAAAGCTTATTGATAATTTAGGTGGACAGCTAGTTGCTGGTAATAAAATGAAGTCAACGACAAAATGGAGAGAATATATAGGAGTAACAAATACGAACAGTAGTGGATTTACAGCTTTGCCTGCGGGAACAAGATTTAATAATGGTTCATTTACTACTATGGGTGAAGATTGCGCTTTTTGGTCATCTACAGAGTTTGATAGTAATGATGCATATTTCCATAGCTTGAGTTTTGCGCAACCTAGTATATCCAGATTTACATATGGTAGTAAGATTAGTGGCTTTTCAATACGTTGTGTTAAAGATTAATTATTCAATTACTTTTTCCATCTTCATACTGCGTGAACCTTTCAGTAAAATTTCCGATCCGGTAAAATCCTGTTGTTGAAACCAATCGTGTGCTTCTTCAGTAGTCAGAAATTTCAATACAGCATCAGAGGTTGTTGTTTTGCTGAATTCATTTCCGACCAGTACTATCTCATCAAATTTTAATTGCGCTGCCAGATGGGCAATAAACTGATGTTCTTTAGCTGCTTCAGCTCCCAGTTCAAACATATCTCCCAGTATGACTATTTTCTTTTTAGCTGACGGTTTAGCGAAACTTTCCAGAGCATGCTGCATACTGGTCGGGTTGGCATTATAAGCATCTAAAATCAACTGATAGCCATTTTTCTCTATCATCTGAGAGCGTGCATTCTCCGGATGATAATTAGTAATAGCATTTTGTATATGTTGATTAGAAACACCAAAGAACTTACCAACCGCAATGGCGCACATAATATTGCTGTAATTGTAACTGCCAAATAAATTGGAATTAATTTCAACGTCTTCGAATTGTATTTTTAAGAACGGATTGTCAATAAGAATGGTACTATGGTATGTGGCCTCCGTATTTTTTCCGTAAGAAATAGCCTGTTGCATATTTCTCTCCTGCAGCATATTTAATAAAATGCTGTCATCTCCATTTACAAATACCAATCCCTGATGTTCTTTTAAATAATCGTATAATTCACCTTTTCCTTTTCGGATACCTTCCACGCCACCAAAGCCTTCCAGGTGTGCTTTGCCGCAATTGGTGATGATACCATGAGAAGGTTCTACATATTTGCAGTAACTCTCTATCTCTTTCTGATGATTGGCACCCATTTCGATGACTGCAATTTCTGTGTCAGGGGCCATTTCTAATAAAGTCAGCGGTATACCGATATGATTGTTCAGATTACCTTTGGTATAATGAGTTTTAAAAGTAGTATTCAAAACTGCGTGTACTAATTCTTTGGTGGTGGTTTTTCCGTTAGAGCCAGTAATACCAATAACAGCTCGTGGTTTTACTTGTTGTAAATGATAATTTCCTAATTGCTGCAGGGTACTTAATACATCGTCAACCAGAATGCAGTTGTCGTTTGTCTTAAATTCTATTTCATCAATTACAGCATAGGAAGCACCTTGCTCAATTGCTTTTGCAGCAAAGGTATTGCCATTAAAATTACCACCTTTAAGCGCACTATAGATTTGTCCTTTTTCTATTTTTCTGGTATCTGTAGTAATTCCGGCAGATCGTAAAAAGAGTTGGTACAGTTCATGAATTTCCATAGGCTAAAAATAAAAAAGTCCCGCGAGTATTTGCGGGACTTTTTATGTACACTTTGTGTATGTGTTATTTGTATTTTCTTGCTTTCTTGTTTTTAGAGATGGTTTTGTTCATTTCACCAAATCCTTTTCCGCCAAACATGTTACCATCAGGAGAACCTACACGAACCATAGCACAACGGAAACCAATATCATCAGATGACTGATCTTCGTTTAAGAATCTTCTTGTACCCGGAGATAAATAGTAACCTCTGTCTCTCCAAGAACCACCTTTGTACACTCTTGCTTTGTTGTTTACCAAAGTAGAAACTCCGTATTGATATTCAACCTGAGAAGAAGAATCACCGTCATTATAGTCTAATGCATATGATTTTCTGTAGTTTCTTCTGTTGCTTAAATCTGCATCATCTTCACGAACATATTTAATTCTGCCCATGCTGTCTAAACCTTCATCGTAAGTAGGTTTCATAAAGATATTACCACGATAAGTGTTTAAGTCATCACCATCTGATTCAGTCATTGGTCTGAAAACATCCTGAGTCCATTCATTAACGTTACCTGACATATTAAATAAGCCGAAGTCATTAGGGAAGTTAGCGTGAACGTCAGATGTAATTTCCGCGTTATCATTCAATGCACCTGCAACCCCCATGTAGTCACCACGACCTCTCATAAAGTTAGCCATGAAGTCACCTTGGTTTTTGTTGTGTCTTTGGTAACGGAAAGTAGCACCATCCCAAGGGTAGATACGTCTGTCTGTTACAACTTCTTCACCCGGTACCGGCATGTTGCCTCTTAAGCCTAAAGCAGCATATTCCCATTCAGCTTCAGTCGGAAGTCTGTAATCCGGTAATAAGATACCATCTTTTCCGTTTACGTTTCTTTTTCCTGAGCCGTTTGGATTTAAGTCTTCTTTTTGTTTCTTAGTAGCACCTTGGTACAAACCTACCGCATATGCTTCTGTATTGAAGTTGTCTTCGTTTTTCTGATTAGCATTCAGGTCTAAATATCCTTCTTTTACTAAAATCATTTCGTTTACACGGTCAGTACGCCATTTGCAGTATTCACCAGCTTGTAACCAGTTAACACCAACAACAGGATATGTATTGTAAGCCGGGTGTGAAAAATAATATTTTACATACGGTTCGTTATACGCCAGGTTTCTTCTCCAGCACATAGAATCCGGTTTTGCACTTTTTACAAATTCAGGATGGTCTGTACCAAATACTCTTTCTAACCAGTATACATATTCATTATAGTCCAGATTGGTAACTTCCGTTTCGTCCATGTAAAATGAAGAAACAGTTGTTCTGCGCTGAACATTCTGATTTTCGTATAATAAATCATCTTCCGTTGCACCCATAACAAAAGTACCGCCTTCTACCAAAACTAAATTTGGACCGGTAATTTGCTGTGTGTTCGGTGAGCGTTCAAAACCGCCCCATTTCTTGTCGTTGTAATTCCAGCCTGTTGTAGAAGATGCTCCGGATTTACCTCCGCCACCTTTACAGCTAACTGCTAATACACCTGCAACAATAGTTAGGTGTAAGAATCTTTTCATTCTTTTGTAGGTCATTATTTCGGCTTTTTAAAAAATTATTTCAAAGATATAGCAAATAAATTAATCTGCAAAATATTTCGACTAACTTTATTTAACGCAAAATAGCTCTATATATTGTTTTTTCCCGTAAAATTGCATAAAAAACAGTTTGCAGCGTTTTACGTTAATAAAACATCTAACAATTAATTAATCTTAGCAGGGAAATGGTAAAGATTTCAAAAAAAATACTTCTATTTGTTCTCCTTCTTCAGGCTGTTCTGCTAAACGCGGAAGAAAGAAACCGTTTAAATAAATCCGTATTGATTGACTGGAAAGTAAACAAACAGCAGATTAGTTTTCCAGATGCTGTTTACCCAAAAGAATTTTCAGGACTTCCGGTATATTCTTACTCGGTAAATATCTATAAAAATACTACTGTAGAAATTACTGTTAGTAATCCAGTATTTAAAACTTTGCCAGAAGCCAATCTGACTTCAAATCAAATTAAACTAATTGAAAATCAATTTGTTGTATCGAAAGCAATTGGGGTTGACAGAAAAAATAATGTTGCAACTGTAACAGTGTTTCCTTTTATCAAAAATAACGGACAGATAGAAGTATTATCTTCTTTCGATTTGAATATTGTCCCGCAATCAAATACAGCAAATCGACTATCAGGAACAATGGAGCAGCGTCTTTATGCACCTAATTCTATGCTTAGTACCGGCAGGTGGTTTAAATTCGGCGTTCCAAAATCCGGAGTGTACAAACTGGATTATAACTTTTTGAAAAATCTAGGAATTGCAGTAGACGCTATCAATCCCGCTGACATACGTATTTTCGGTCATCGAGCTGGTATGTTACCAGAACTTGCCGGTGCTCCAAAAGATGATGACATAAGAGAAATCTCGTTGAAAGTGATTTCCGCAGCTTCAAACCGCTTTCAGGCAAATGATTATGTACTGGCTTATCTGCCTGGGCCCGAACAGTGGAGGTACAACACTTCAAGACAATTTTTTGAAGCAAAGAAACATTTGTACAGCGATACTAAAAATTTCTTTATTACCGCAGAATCCGGAGCAGGTGCAAGAATTAATACAGTAAATTCATCGCCATTACCAGAAACAAAAAATATCTCAATATACAATGATTACGCATATTTTGAAGAAAATAAAGTGAATATTGCACAGTCAGGTAAGCAGTTTTTAGGAGATGAATTTGGCGGTATTACTGACAAATCCTACAATTTTAATTTACTTAATTTAATTTCCTCCCAGCCTGTAAAATTGTCAGTTGCGGTGGTGGGTAAATCAAAAAGTTTTGGTTCTACATTCACAATAAGCACAGATAACTCCTCAAATGTAAACAGCATTTTTATACCGAATATCAATGTACCTTACCCTGGTATAGATGATGCAGGTACATTAGTTCAAAGACAATTTTCATTATTTAATGTTTCTCCTAATTTTAACGTCAGTTTAAACTACGACCGCAATGGAGATTTTAATACAAAAGGCTGGCTGGATTATCTTCAAATTAACGCAATTTCTACTCTTAAGTATAACGGACAACCACTGTATTTCAGAAGTATTGCTTCCGTTGGCGAAGGCAGTATTTCAAAGTTTGAAGTGCAGAATGTGAATCCAAACGTTGAAATATGGGATGTCACAAATCCCTTTGATGTGCAGAAAATAAATTACAACCTTACGGGTAATATTGCATCATTCAATATTGCCACTGACTCTTTGAAGGAGTTTGTTGCTATAGAGACCAGTAATGAAATTCCAATGGCACTCGGAAGCATAAATAACCAGAATTTACATGCGTTACCACAACAGGATATGTTGATAGTAAGCAGAGCTGCATTTTTACAACAAGCTCAGGAGTTAGCAGAATTTCATAGAAACAAGGAGAATCTCAGAGTGGCAGTCGTTGAGTTAAATCAGGTATACAATGAATTTTCTTCAGGTACAAATGATCTTACAGCGATACGTGATTTTACTAAAATGTTTTACGACAGAGCATCTGGTAACACAGCGGAAATGCCGAAATATTTATTGCTTTTTGGCGATGGTACATACGATAATAAGAATTTAGGAGATTATTTTATCCCCAACTATGAAACTGAAACAACATACGAAACACTATATACTTATGTAACGGATGATTACTTCGGTATGTTAGACGATAATGAAGGTGCTAATTTAAATAACACAGCAGCAGAAATTGTCGATGTTGGTGTTGGCAGAATTCCGGCTGATGATGTTTCGCAGGCACAAACTGCAGTAGATAAAATTAAAATGTATTATTCTAATTCTACTTATGGTGACTGGCGCAATCAGGGTACTTATGTAGCAGATGATGAAGATGGCACAACACATATAGCCGCTGCTGATTTTAGTGCAGTTACTTACGGAGATTCTGAAAAAAAGATGAACGTTGATAAGATATATCTCGATGCATTTCAACAACAATCCGGAACCGGTGGAAATACTTATCCGTCGGTTAATGAAGCCATCAACAGAAAATTATTTACCGGAACCTTGTTTTTTAACTATGCAGGTCACGGGAGTGCGCTGGGTTTGGCAAAAGAAAGAATTTTAACAACAGATGATATAAATCAATGGGAAAATTCTACCAAATTGCCTTTGTTTATTACAGGTACCTGTGAGTTTGGACCTTATGATAAAGTGGATGAGTTTACGGCAGGAGAACGGGTATTGTTCAAAATAAAAGGTGGTGGAATTGCTTTGGTTACCACTACCCGTGTCGTTTATGCCTCTTCAAATAAAACGATGAATGATAATTTTATGGCACAAATGGTAAATGCCTATTCGGATGAGCAAATGTATTTAGGGGACATCGTTCGTGAAGCAAAGAAATTCACCAACACATCCGAAGGAAACCGTAAATTTTCGCTTTTAGGTGATCCTGCTTTGCGTTTAGCTTTCCCAAAATATAATGTAGTGGCAACACAAATAAACAATGTTCCGTTTTCAGCACCGCATGATACCCTTAAGGCATTATCCAGAATTACCATAGACGGAGAAGTGCGTAATAACGGAAATTCACTGATGACCACATTTAACGGGATTGCATCCATAAATATTTATGATAAGATGAAAACCATTAATACGCTGGTGAATGATCCGGTGACGCCCCAGAATTCGGACGGCAGTTTGCCTTTCGATTTCAACTTACAAAAAAATATTATTTATAAAGGCAAGGTAAAAGTAACGGATGGTAAGTTTAAATGTGTTTTTTTAGTTCCCAAAGATATAGATTACAATTACGGATTTGGAAAAATCAGTATGTATGCAAATTCTGATATTACTGATGCAGCCGGCTATACCACTGATATTGTTATTGGCGGAGCAAGTGATACTATTCTGACGGATAATAAAGGACCGGATGTAGATGTTTTTTTAAATGACGATAAATTTGTTTTTGGCGGAATTACAGATGAAAGTCCAAGGTTGTTTTCCAGGTTATTTGATGAAAATGGTATCAATACCTCCGGTAATGGTGTTGGACACGATATTACCGCCATCATAGACAACGATACCAAAAAAATATATAATCTGAATGATTTTTATGAAACCGAAGTTGATGATATTTCCCGTGGTGTGGTCAACTATCCTTTTTCAAAACTATCGAAAGGAAGACATACCTTAGAAGTAAAGGCATGGGATGTATTAAATAACTCCGGAGTAGGATATACAGAGTTTCTCGTGGAGGAAAAGGCAAACCTTGCACTTTCGCATGTTTTGAATTATCCAAATCCGTTTACAACCAATACCCGTTTTATGTTTGAGCATAATAAACCCGGGGCTCCGCTGGATTTAAGGATTGAGATTTTTACCGTTTCCGGAAAAGTTATCAAAACAATTACAAAAAATATCAACACGGAAGGATACAGAGTGGATGATATTACCTGGGATGGATTGGATGATTATGGCGATAAAATTGGTAAAGGAGTGTATATTTACAGAGTTTCACTTAAAGACGATAGCGGAAAAAAAGTAAGCCAATACCAAAAATTAGTGATACTAAATTAGAATTTTTAAAATAAATTTACCATTTTAACGTTTTGAAATTCTAACTATTTATCTGCGGGAACAAAAATAAAAGGACAATAATCACCAAATTATGGAGTAAATTTACACTAATCTAATTTTAATAATTTTTGCATGAGATATATTTTGAGACCCAACGCTCTGTTTACTGTATTGCTTATAACGTGTTTTTTTACCGATATTAAAGCACAAGGTACAAGTACCATTAATAGTGCATTAACGAGAGTAGTAAATACCGCGGTTCCTTTTTTACGTATTGTTCCGGATGCCCGTGGCGGTGGCATGGGAGACGTGGGGATTGCCACATCGGTAGATCCTAATACAACCTTTTACAATGCCTCTAAATTAGCCTTTGCGAAAAAAAAACTGGGTCTTTCATTATCGTACGCTCCCTGGTTGCGAGCTTTGGGTATTACAGATATTTATATGGCTCATTTTACCGGATATTACAAGATATCTAAAAATGATGTGGTACATACTTCTCTCAAATTTTTCAGTTTAGGTAATATAGAATTTACGGATGCCGGTGGTAATTCACTTGGCAGCGGAAATCCGCGTGAGTTGGCATTTGATGCAGGTTATTCAAGAAAATTGAGCAAACATTTTGCATTAGGTGTGGCATTCCGCTATATTTACTCAAATCTGGCTTCCGGACAAAATCTTGGCAGTGAGCCCATCAGAGCAGGAAATGCTTTTGGTGCCGATTTGTCGGCAACATACAATCTTGATATGACGGTTGGTAAAAAGAAAATGAAAGCAAACTTTATGGCTGGTGTAGCCATTACCAATATGGGTACAAAAATTGCCTACACGGCAAATGCCCGCGAAAAAGATTTTATACCTACGAATTTCGGATTAGGTGTTGGTTTCCGTTTACAACCTAATAAATACCACGAATGGGGTATTTATGCAGACTTCAATAAATTATTAGTACCAACGCCAAAAGTTGGAGATAAAGACAGTAATAATATTCCTGATTTTAAAGAACAGTCTTCATTTAAAGGAATCTTTACTTCTATTGGTGATGCACCGGGCGGTT
>JADLAJ010000098.1 GCA_020848255.1 Chitinophagales bacterium | reverse complement strand
GTTTATACTGTGCAAATGCTTCAACCGTATCAATTGCTGGTCGTTCACCCACTTCAAACATTCTTTTAGTGAATTGCAAACGGTTATAACTAACTTCCTTAGCCTGTATGTTATAAAAGTACTCCTGGTAGTAAACATTCCAGTTCCAGTAAGCATCTATTGCATCTAACAACAATGTATTGATGGTATACTGCTGTTCTGTCTTTGACAATTGAATGTTGTTTTTTGCCTGTTTCAGCACGGCCATTTTCTTATTCATGACCAGACCACTCAACAAGGGAAGTGAAACACCTACAGCAACAGAATTACCATACGTAAGTTCGTTTGCAGTGTTGCTGCCGCGCACATCGCTGAGTTCAGCCTTTAATTCAATTCCATACCACAAGGGTGCTTTCAGCTGTGGCTGCAAGTATTGGTAATAACGATTGCCGTCTAATGTTTTATTTTCGAAACTGAAATCGGCAACAGGATCGAAAGCACCTTTTGCACTCAGTAATTTTGCCGTAGCCTCTTTGATTACTAAATCTGTTTGTTTTATTAGGGGATGGTGCTGCATAACGAGCTGCAGGTATCGTTGAGCAGACAAAACATTAGTTGTATCATTAGCAGATACAACAAAACCATTCCACAACAGCAGGAAAAATAAAAGAATCTGTTTACTGCTTCTATTCACTCTTGTCTTTCTTTTGTTTGTTGTCAATATCTGTTTTCACCTGATAGTAATCCGGCGGGAAGCCGTTAATTTTTCGCCAGATTTCGTAATAAATCGGAACATCTTTTAGTAAAGCAATACCATTGGCACCTGTTCCGTATCGCAGGTTTTTCGGCCATATCTTATACGATGCATCTTCTGTTATTAAAATCCTGAAATATCCTTGTTTACTAATGGCACTTTCAATTACCGTTACCTTTCCTCTGAAAAATCCAAAGGATGCATTCGGCCATCCGGAAAAAACAATGGCAGGATAACCATCAAATGTTAAGCTTACTCTTTGTCCTAAACTGATCAGCGGAATGTCAACCGCTTTTATATACATTTCAACGGCTCTGTTATTGACCGTTGGTACCACTTCCGCGATAAATTCGCTTTCTTTTATAATCTCACCCACACCGGCATTTTTTACTTTTATGACCTGTCCGTCCTGTGGTGCAATGAGGTAATAAAACTTAGCACGGTTTTCATAATTCGTGTACTGATTACTAAGCTTGGCAGCATCTCCTTTTGCCGTAGCAACATTAGATAAGGATTGAAATTTTTCTCCCTCCACTTTTGCCAGTTTATCCTGATAATCCTGCTCGGTGCCGCTTTTTTCGAGTTTTGCAATAATGAGTTCCTGTTTGGAGTTGGCTAATTTGCGCTGCGCCACATCGTATTTTGCCTGCGCATTCTGGAGTGCCTGATTGCGCTGCTCCAACTGCGTTTTTGACACCAGTCCTTCATTAAATAAGGTTTGCTGACGTTCGTATTGCAGTTTTGCAATTTCATAATCATTCTTAGCTGCCGCAAGATTGGCATTGTCTATTTCTATGTAACGCTGTGCCTGTTCAATCTTGTTATTGATTTGCTCAATTTTAAAATCTCTTGCCTGAAGTAATGCCTGCTTTTGAAGTGTGGCTGTTCCAGCTTTTCCGGAATAATTGATTGCAGCATCCTGCTTGGCTATCAACTGTTGTCTGGTATTTTCCAGTAATGCCGGATCCAGATACTCCGTTTTTACTTCCGTTAATTTTAAAATTGTATCACCGGCTTTCACAAAATCTCCCTCTTTGATATACCATTTTTCAATAGCACCACTGATTACAGAATTCAACTGCTGCGTGCGTTCGTTAATATTGAATGCGGTGACATTTCCTTTTGCGGTAATGCTTTGTGTCCACGGTAAAAACAAAAAAACTACAAAGGACAGCATGATAAAGAACAGCAGATATTTCAATCTGTTGTTGTGCCTGTTGTAATAGATGTACTGATAAGAATTCCAGTTTTTTATTTTCTCATTTATCGACATAATTCTTATTTGTAACGTTTTTTAAAATCATCCCATTTCCCCGTAAAATCAACTTCTCCATTTTTATTCAGGTAAATTATTTTATCTGCTTTTGAAGCATATGCCTCATCATTAGAAACCACTATAATTGTTTGATTTTGTTGTTGTAATAAATACTGTATGACAGCTGTTCTGATATTAGATTCCGAACGAATCCAGGGTTCATCCATCAGCATTATTTCATACTCATGTACCAGCAATCGAAGCAAAATAATTTTTTCAACGGCGCTGGTAGAAAGCTGATTTCCAAAAGGCTGCACTTTTGTATCCAGGCCATCCGGAAGTTCCTGTAAAAAATTTACCAGTCCGATTTGAGATGCAGTAGCGTAAATGGTATCAAATGAAATGTCGTTTCCGAGTGTAATGTTATCCAACACAGTTCCTTCAAAAACATCCTGTTTATTGGTTAGCAAACCGATTTTATCACGGATAGAATCTAAAGAATAATTCTGTATGGGAATGTTATTGACAAAAACTGTTCCTTTAGTAGCAGTATATATTCCGCTCAGTATTTTTAAAAACACAGATTTTCCTGCGCCGTCATTCCCCATAATACAAACCTTTTCGTTAGCCTGAATTTCCAGGTTTATGTCGTTCAGAATATTCGTGTTTTCCTGAAAACTGAAATTCATGTTGTTAATTTTGTACAGTACATGACTTTGCGCATTCGACGTAAATAATATCTCTCCCTGTTTTTCTTTAGGGCGTTCCGTGATTTTAAGCAATTTTTCGATGGAGGTGAATGCATCATAAACATTCTCCAGTGTTGCTATCAGTTTTTCAATAGAGGATAAGGTGGTAATGATGATAATTTCCGATGCAATAAACTGACCAACGGTGAGCTGCTGATTGACCAATAAATAAGCTCCGACACTCAGCATGGTAAATGTAATCAGCACCTTAAAAATTATCAGAGACCAGTATTGTATCAACAACACATTAAAGTGCATCGTTCTGGACTGCAAGTAACCCGTAGTGAGCTCATCGGATTTTTTCAGGTGGTAATTGGTATTGCGCGAATATTTGAACGACTTTAAAACTCTGGCAAGTTCCTGAATCCAGGCTGCAAGCTTATATTTATAATCACTCTCGTCTAAACTGGTTTCTATTGCTTTCTTAAAAGTTAATGAAATGATGGCAATGACGAGAAGAATCAACACTAGTGAAAGAAAAATAAAAAACGGATGGTAGAACGACAGCAATATCAGTCCGAAAAAGATTTGCAACGTGGCGCTTGGTATATCGAGAAATATTTTTGAAATGCTTTTCTGTAAAGAGGTCGTTTCAAAAAAGCGGTTGATTAATTCGGGTAAATAATATGATTGAATGCTTTTTAAATCGAGTTTGGGAAGCTGCTCGGTGAACTCGTAAGCATACCGGATAAATATTTTCTGCTGAATTTTCTCAATGATTTTCTTCTGCATGATAATAATATATCCGGCAACCAATACGCCGGCAACCACCATCAATATCAGGATTACCAGTGAGGTGCTTATCTCGCCGGCCTGCACAAAACTGATAATGGATTGTACACCCAGCGGTAAACTCAGCTGTATAACCCCGCCAAGAATAGCCAGCACATAAATATTTCCGATTTCTTTTTTATCAAACCGGATCAATTCAAACAATCTAGATATAATTTTTCTGACGCTTAGTGTGTTCGTACTCATCTTTTAAATTTAAAGGGGGAGAAGCTATTTACAATAACTCCTCCCAATTTCCATTTATCCAAACAATACTATTTTTGATAGTATTACTATTATAAACAATAGTTTTACAATAAAGTTCCCGAGTGTTACATTTTTTTGTAATATTGTAGTATGGAGCTTCAGTTTAACAGTACAATCAATGAAGGTTTATACCTGAAAAATCCGCAATCTACGCCTGTAGGAAAGGCCATTATAAGAGAAAGTATCCTGATGATGGCTGATCTTGGGAATGAGCATTTTACCTTTAAGAAACTGGCCAGCCGGATTAATACCACAGAAGCTACCGTTTACCGCTATTTTGAAAACAAACATCTTTTATTGCTGTATGTCATCAATTTATACTGGCTGCTGATAGAATTTCAGCTTATATTTTACACTCAGAATCTGAAAGATGACAAAAGTAAAATTAACAGGATTATACAGATATTGATGGAGGGAGCGGAAGGAAAATTGAAATATGAAGGAATCGATGTTGCGGCTTTATACCGGATTATTATAACGGAAGGCAATAAAGTGTATATGACCAAGTCTGTGAAAGAAGACAACGATAAACAGTTTTTTAAGGCATATAAAGATTTATGTAATACCATTGCAGATGTTTTTAAAAGCTATAATGCCAAATACAAATATCACCACTCCCTGGCGAGTACTTTAATTGAAATGGCTCACCTGCAACACTTTTTTGCAGAAAACCTGCCACGGTTAACCGATAAAAAGGGAAATTTGAATAATAATAAATATGTTGCCCAATATTTAGATAACTTTGTTTTTTCTGTACTCGACAAAAAATAAGTATGCAAAATACATTTAACGAACGGTTCCGCCAGATTATATTTTTTCTTATCCTGCTGGCGCTGGGTGTTTTAATTTTTTTACAAATTAATTTTTTGATTCCGGGCTTGCTGGGTGCAGTGACATTGTATGTTTTAAACCGGAAATTTTTATTTATACTTATTTATCAGAAAAAATGGAACCGCTACCTTGCTACTATTTTAATGATTTTAATAGATGCGCTTATTTTATCTATTCCTTTCGGACTGGCTACCATTTTTGTGGTGCCTAAGCTTCAGAATTTTACAGACAATGCGCAGGATTTATTTCAGGGCATTAAAGAAATTATCGAACAAATTTCTACGGCAACCGGTATTGAGTTGTTGTCAGAAAAAAATATCAGTAATATACCCGGTATTGTATCCTCTTACCTTCCTGATTTTTTGAGCACCGCAGCAAATTTGTTTATCAATTTAAGCACTATGTTTTTTGTATTGTTTTTTATGCTGACTAATGCGCAAAAAATTGAATCTTCTCTCTTGAAATATATTCCTCTAAAACCGGAAAATAAACAAAAGGTCTCTTCTGAAACAAAAAACATTGTCACCTCCTATGCCATCGGAATTCCAGTGCTGGCAATCGCACAGGGACTTTGCGCTTATACCGGTTATTTAATTTTCGGAATCAAAGATCCGATGTTGTGGGGCTTTGTTACCTGCGTGTGTTCGGTGATTCCTTTTGTCGGCTCCGGATTAATCTGGATACCGTTAGTGGTGTATTTATATGCCGGTGGAAATCCGGGTGGTGCCATGGGACTTGCCGCTTATTGTGCTATTGTCGTATTGAATGTGGACAATGTTTTGCGTTTATTTTTATTAAAGGCCTTTGCCGATATTCATCCGCTCATTACACTGTTTGGCGTTATCACCGGATTAAAACTATTCGGTTTTATCGGATTGATTTTCGGTCCGCTGCTGGTTTCCTATTTGCTACTCATGGCACGTATATATGTTAGTGAATTTTCTGCCGTCCAAAACGAAGATTAACATTTATTATTTTTTACTTTCTATTTAAGGTATTGTTTTTGATCTTTTCAAGATACTATTTATGAAAGCATCTTCTCAAAACGACAATAAAGAAATTGCACATTATGTGTTTTCGGGTTCCACCACCATGATTGGTGTATGTATTACGGTGATTGCTTTATTCAAAGTAATGAACACCAGCCTTAAAACATATGCCGATGAAATTTTAGGAATTGATACGTTCTTTTTCATTTTCGCGGCTTTCTTTTCCTATCTCACTTTAAGAAGCGATAAAAACAAACGTCTGGAAAAATTTGCCGATCTGTTATTTTTTGCCGGCATGAGTATTTTAATTTTAGTCGGTGTGATTATCGTGTTCTCTACTTACTGATTTATTTCAGGCTTTCAGCCAGTAACTGATTCACTTCCTTATGATGAATCAGCAGCATAGAATGGGTGCCGCCCTGCACGGGTATCGCATTTTTTATATTGCGGTACGGAAACATTTCATCTTTCGTGCCGTGTATGTGAATGATGTCTTTGCGGTAATCTTCTTTTCCGTTCCATTTTATAATGGCATTCACACACCAGTATAAAAAATCCGGGTCGTTACTTTTCGCCATGCTTACGGCCAGTCGGCGCATACCGGGTACTTTCAAAATTTCATTTTTAAACAAACTTCCAAACTGTATGAAGCCGATAAAACCTTTACCCGGCAGCAGTTTGTGGGCATTGGTATACTTCATGTGCGTTAAAATAAAGGGCATTTCATTCCGGCTTTTTACGGATGAAATCAACACTACTTTTTCGGGCTGCACGTGTTTAATCAATTCCATCACCATAATACCGCCCATGGAGTTTCCAACGAGATTAAACGCTTTTGTTGTATCGATGAACGGAATGAATTTTTTCACGTAAGTTTCCATCGTATCCTGTTTGTCGTGTTTTGGAAACGGCAGGTACACGGCATTTTCTACCGCCACCATCTGGTGTTTAAAAATGCGTTCATCGGAAGCAATACCGCCAATGAAATAAGTTACAGGTGTTGACACACACGAATTTAAGCAAAAGAAAAGAGTTAAAAGGTGAAGATATTGTTGCTAAACCGAAACCACTGAAACGATTATTTTTTATTTAGTAGATCTAACAATATCATCAATGATGGCGAGATGATGTTGGGTATGAATCTGCAAAAACTGCATAGCAGGCTTTACATTCAGTTTACCAAAATACGGATGTTCAAAATATTGATTTCTGTTTAATGTAGTTAACAATTGAATGCTTTCTTTAGCTGTTTCAATAGAAGCATTCAGACATTCGAAACTGATATTATCTTTAGGTTGAACAATCTTTGGTGCCTGTGCTCTACCTCTGGGAATTTTTTGGGTGGTCAGAATAATCAGTCTGCCGATACTGAATTTCCAGCTATATTTATTGGGATCTGATTTTTTCAGCTGATCGATAATCCGGTTAATCGTTAGCAGACTGTGTTCAATTTGCCATCCGACAGAAGAGGCGGAAATAACAGGGTTTATGAGTGCTGCATTAGAAATGTGTTTTTCAAGTTGTTGTATAAGACCCGCTATTTTTTCCATTTCTTTCTGTTACAAGAAATTCAACAAACAAAAGATGGAAATGGTTGTAGTGTTTAAATAAAAAACGCAGTTAGAAGAAATGTAAAATGGTTTTAATAAATCAATTGAATGTGTGCCCAGCGAATATGCGAAAATACCGGCTGAGTGAAGCTGGTATTATTGTCTCTGTTAAAAATAAGTTCTGTATTATCGCCTTGGTTGTCGAAGTAAACAGACCATGGTCTTGAAATGCAATCCGTAAGCATCAACAACTGATAAGTCAGTTTTTCTTTGGGTATACTCTCTGTAATTGCTATATCAAATTCCAGTTTATAAGCATCTTCAAACTTGGTATATTTTTCTGCTGATTGAAAATGAGTTTCTTTTGGCAATGCCTCTAACAATGCCTCTTTTATTGCTGTTGCACTGTCTTCATTTTTTGCTTCGTCAATAATCACTGTTATACTGATGCCTTTTATCATATCTCAACATACTATTTTTTATCGAATTAAGAAAATTCGACTTGTTTTAATCATTGAAAATAAGCATGTCACATATGGCGTTTCTGCTTAATTTATATTGAACGGGTTTTGCTGCATCTTTACATTATCAAACAGCGAAAGGCTGGAAACATTGAAACCCGACCCTAAACTTTAGAAACATAAAAACAACCCAAAGAAACGAAACAAAAAACCCAACCCTGAATTCTGGAAACAAAAAAACTCCCCCCTTCTAGAAACACAAAAACCCACAGAGCAGCGTCAGCTGCTCTTTTTTATTTATCTTATTAAAATAAATCAGGACGGATTTCTCAAAAAATCATCCATGGCTTTGTTGACCTGTTCCGGCTCTTCAATACTGGATGAATGTCCGGCGTTGATAATATAAACGAGTATGGATTGCGGAATATGCTGATGAATAAATTCTGCCTTTGCCGGCACGGTGGCTTTATCCTGGTCGCCCACCATAATCAGCGTAGGACATTTTATATTTACCAATTCGTTTTCAATTCCCTTTCTGCGAATCACACCCTCCACCGCTTTTACAATCGTTTTTTTATTTTTCTTAAGTTCCGTTTCCAGTTCAATCTCTTCAATTTTTCTGCTGGCATCCTGCAAAAAAGTATCGCCGAACATTATTTTCATCACCGGCTTTGCGACCACACCCACGCCCAGCAATTTCACCACAGAAGTGAGAAAAGTATACTTCAGTGTGTTGGGTTCCGGCTGCGCAGAAGTTTCCATTAAAATCAGCGACTTCAGCAAATCCGGCCGGCGCGCTGCCAAACGCATGGCTACAAAACCACCCATGGAAAGCCCTGCAAAATGTACAGGTCCCAACTGCAAATGTTCTATCAGCAAAGCCGCGTCTTCGTAGAGACTATCCATATCATAACCGGTTTTTGTTACTTCCGATTTTCCCTGTCCGCGGTGATCGTAGGTGATGACTCTGTAACGGTTTTTGAAATACGCCACCTGTTTGTGAAACAGATAGCCGCTCCACAGCAAACCATGCGAAAACACAATGGTTTCAGGGCCTTCGCCATGCACTTCGTAATAATAATTGCAGTTGTTGATTTTTATGGTAGGCATTGCTGATAATTGACGTATTCAAACTTACG
>JADLAJ010000097.1 GCA_020848255.1 Chitinophagales bacterium | reverse complement strand
TGTGAGTTCGTTGCGTGTTGTAAATGCAAGTCACTCTTACCAATTAATAGTAAGAGAAAAAAATATAGTAGAAGTTGCCTTTCCAAATATTCAATTACCGGATTCTAATACGAACGAAGCAAAATCACATGGTTTTGTACAGTTGGAATTTAAACCGAAAGCAGGCTTGCCGGTGAATGCAGAAATCAACAACAACGCCTCTGTTTTCTTTGATTATAATGCACCAATAGTGACAAATACAGCCACTACTAAAGTGCAAATTACCACAAGCATTGCAAACAATAAGAAATTGGCATTTAAATTATTCCCGAATCCTGCAACTTCAATAATCACAGTAGAACTGCCATTTGAAGGAAAAGGCAACTGGTATTTAACGGATATTTCTGGAAAATCAATTCAGCAAAATACAATAGAGAATAACACAAGTAGTTTTGAAATAAGTGTGAATGATGTAGTAAACGGAACCTACTTACTTTCTTTAGAAATTAACGATCTAGTTTCTTCTTCAAAAATTGTAATTGTCAGATAAAAAAATGGTATGAGAAAAATTTTATTATTAATTCTTTTGTTTGTCGGACTGCAAACTGCAAACGCGCAGTATGTGTCAATACCTGATAGTAATTTCAGAAATTATTTAAGGACTAATTATCCTACCTGCATGAATTCAGAAGGACAACTGGATACTACATGTACCAGCCTGCTGGCAGCAACGCAACTGAGTGTCAGATATAACACCATATCAAATCTAGACGGAGTGCAATATTTTAAAAATATAACGATGTTGAATTGTATGGATGTATCGCTTAGTATGATTCCTAAGTTTCCACCTTCATTAACGGTGTTGTATGCCAGTAATAATCTTCTTACTACATTACCGGCATTACCTGCCAATATGCAAACACTGTATGTTGATCAGAATAGACTTACTTCTATTCCTGTACTTCCTTCTACAATGCATGATTTGGATGTTGCTTACAATCAGCTTACAAGCCTGCCGGCTTTGCCAAATTTATATCGTTTGAATTGCAATAATAACAGGCTTATTTCATTACCAACGTTGCCCAGCACTTTGGAATTGCTGACAGCATCTTTTAATACTGATTTATCTTGTTTTCCTACACCGGTGCCATCAGGTTTATTGCCGGTAGATATTATTCAGACAAGTATTACTTGTTTGCCGACTGGATTAAGCGCAAGAGATACCATTTTGCCGTTTTGTACAAATGGATGTTATTTGAATTTTAATGAGAATTATAAATATATTCCTGATGTGTCCTTTCGATCCTATCTTACTACACAGTACCCTTCTTCTATGAACAACGGCTTCCTGAATATAAATTCTAATGATGTTTTCTTTGAAAACTATCTGATAGTGCGTAATCTTGGCATTGTTTCACTAGAGGGTGCACAATACTTTAATCATGTTACTTTACTGGATTGTTCAGACAATCAGATAAGTTCAATGCCGTCGCCACTTTCGACTAGCTTACAAACATTAAATTGCTCAAATAATTCTTCTCTTAATTGTTTGCCATCGCTGCCGGTATCAATTACCACACTTTATGCGTCTAATACATCATTGGTTTGCATACCCAACGATTTGCCTGATCTGACGAATACCGATGTATCTTTGCCTGTATGTACAAGCCCTTGTGTATATGAACCGAATTTTGTGACGATACCGGATAGTAATTTCCGTCTGGCCTTGAAAGCGAAATTCCCTGCCTGCTTCAATGCAAACGACAGGATGGACACAACGTGTAGTGGTATTTTAAATGCCGTGTCGCTGAACGTGAATAATAAAAATATAGGCTCAATTCAAGGTATTCAATACTTTAAAAAGCTATTTGTCTTACACTGTGATTCAAACAATATTACATCTATCCCTCATATTAATGATACTTTGTACGGCTTGTTTTGCAGCCATAACCGAATTACTTCCATATCGGCATTACCAAGAAATCTAAAAGATCTGGATTGCAGCTATAATCAATTGACTACACTGCCTGCAATTGATAAAGTGAGTAATTCTTTGGATTGTTCTAATAATCCATCCTTAAGTTGTTTGCCAACCTTGTATCCTAGCGTTTATCAAGGAATTAAAATAAGGAATACTGCAATTACGTGTTTCCCGAATGCTTTTGGAGGAGATGCTGATACAAGCTTGCCATTTTGTAATACAAGCTGTGCTTACATACCTAATTTACATTTTGTAACGATACCGGATACGAATTTTCGCAACGCATTAAGAGTATTATATCCTTCTTGTTTTAATGCATCAGGTATGCTGGATACAACCTGCACCGCTTTCATGAATCCAAATGCCGCCAATTTAAATGTGAATAATAAAAACATAAGCTCATTGGAGGGAATACGATATTTTAAATATTTAAGATCATTGTCATGTGATAGCAATCAAATATCATCCATAAACCATCTTCCTCCAATTTTATACTCTTTAAGTTGTTCTTATAACAGACTGACTTCTTTACCTGTTCTTCCTTCTTTTTTTGCGGTTTTAATTTGTAATCATAATCAATTAACATCTTTGCCGGTATTACCCGGAACAATATATCGTCTGGATTTTAGCTACAATCAAATAAATTCTGTCATGCAATCTTTTAGGGATTCGATGTCATATTTCTTTTGTAATAATAATCCATTATCTTGTTTGCCTCTTTTTAGCAGACCTCAAACTGTAAACTTGCGTGTTAAAAATACCGGAGTAACTTGCCTTCCTTATAGTTTTTATACTACAGATACTATTCTTCCGATTTGTTCAAGTACTTTCAATATTTGCCCTGTGAATCCATTTGTACAAGGTAAGATTTATAATGACTTAGATAATAATAACATTTACAATGCAGGAGAACAGTTAATTGCTCAACAAATCATAAAAGTGACACCCAACAATTGGCTTGCTGCAAGTAGCGTAAACGGAATTTATTTCGTGAAACTAGACACAGCCATTAATAATACCTGGAGTGCTGTTAATAATTACAGATATGCTACCATTACGCCATCGTCGTATTCCTTAGAGAATATTCATAATCTGGGTTTACAAGGTGGTTCTTATGATTTTGGGGTTCACCTGATTCCAAATGTAAAAGATTTTGAAACAACATTAGGTTCATCGCCAGCACGACCAGGTTTTACTACAAATGTAACGGTAACAGCAAATAATGTTGGAACAGTGAATCAATCCAATATTACTATAAAATTGAAAAAGCCAAATGGCTATAATGTGGTTTCAAGTTCAATTGTACCAACATCTAATATTAATGATACTTTGATATGGAAAAATATCAGCATCAATTATTTAGAACATCAATCTATAAACATACAATTGCAAGTACCAGTAAATGCAGTGCTTGGAGATAGTGCTATTTACGAAGCATGGTCGAACGGTACGCAAGGAGACACCACACCTTTAGATAATTATACCAAATGGACAGAAGTAATACGCGGTTCTTTTGATCCAAATGATAAGCTGGTGAACAAAGCAACCTTAGCACCCACTTACAATGCAGAAAAAGATAGATTGCTTTATACCATTCGTTTTCAAAATACAGGAACAGATACTGCATTAACGGTAATCGTTCGTGATGTTATTCCGGATAATCTGGATGTGAGTTCGTTGCGTGTTGTAAATGCAAGTCACTCTTACCAATTAATAGTAAGAGAAAAAAATATAGTAGAAGTTGCCTTTCCAAATA
>JADLAJ010000096.1 GCA_020848255.1 Chitinophagales bacterium | reverse complement strand
TTGTTTAATAATTGGATTTGGTCTAAATTTGTACCAAATATTAGGTAGCGTTAAACCCAACCCGATTATGGCTGAAACACAAGATGAAATACTGGAAGATGTTGTCAATTCCGAATATAAATATGGTTTTGTTACTGATATTGAAGCAGATAATGCTCCGATTGGCTTAACCGAGGAAACCGTACGCTTCATTTCTGCCAAGAAAGAAGAGCCGGAATGGATGCTGGAATGGCGTTTAAAAGCCTTCCGCGACTGGCAGAAAATGGCTGAACCACAATGGGCAAATGTCCATTTCCCGAAGGTGGATTTCCAGAATATCATTTATTACTCAGCCCCAAAACCTAAGAAAGAACTCTCTTCTCTGGATGAAGTGGATCCGGAATTACTGAAAACATTTGAGAAATTAGGTATTTCTCTCGATGAGCAAAAACGCTTGTCGAATGTGGCAATAGATGTGGTTTTTGACTCCGTTTCCGTAAAAACCACTTTTCAGGAAACACTTAAAGAAAAAGGAATTATTTTCTGTTCTATGAGTGAAGCCATTAAAGAACATCCCGAACTGGTGAAGAAATATATTGGTTCCGTAGTGCCGAAAAATGATAATTTCTATGCGGCTCTGAACTGCGCTGTGTTCAGCGACGGCTCTTTCTGTTATATTCCTAAAGGTGTTCGTTGTCCGATGGAATTGAGTACCTATTTCCGTATCAATACTGCAGGTTCAGGTCAGTTTGAACGTACACTTTTGATTGCTGATGAAGGGGCTTATGTATCTTATCTGGAAGGCTGTACCGCACCACAACGGGATGAAAATCAGCTGCATGCAGCCGTTGTTGAATTGATTGCTTTAGATAACGCTGAAATCAAATATTCTACGGTACAAAACTGGTATCCGGGCAATGAAGAAGGCAAAGGCGGTATTTATAATTTCGTGACTAAGCGCGGAATTTGCAAAGGAAACAACTCTAAAATTTCGTGGACGCAGGTGGAAACCGGTTCCGCAATTACCTGGAAATATCCGAGCTGTATTTTGGCTGGTGATAATTCCATTGGTGAATTTTATTCTGTGGCGGTTACCAATAATTACCAGCAGGCAGATACAGGCACCAAGATGATTCACATCGGGAAAAACACGAAAAGCCGTATTGTGTCTAAAGGTATTTCAGCCGGAAAATCGCAAAACTCCTATCGTGGTTTGGTGAAAGTGCACCGAAAAGCAGAAAACGCGCGTAATTTCTCCCAATGCGATTCTTTGCTGATGGGCGACCAATGCGGGGCGCATACCTTTCCTTATTTAGAAATCAGTAATAATAGTTCTAAAGTGGAACACGAAGCGACTACTTCCAAAATCGGAGAAGACATGTTGTTCTATTTTCAACAGCGCGGCATTAACGAAGAAACGGCGGTGGCGATGATTGTAAATGGTTTCTGCAAAGAAGTGATGGACAACCTGCCGATGGAATTCGCCGTAGAAGCCAGAAAATTATTGGCGATTAGTTTAGAAGGAAGTGTT
The DNA here is from genome assembly GCA_020848255.1 of Chitinophagales bacterium. GTDB lineage: Bacteria > Bacteroidota > Bacteroidia > Chitinophagales > JADIYW01 > JADJSS01. The sequence continues at coordinate 11,083 of JADLAJ010000096.1, read as the reverse complement.
GGGTAAAATAATTATGTGCGAATTAAATAATTAGCGAAGATTATGAAAGATCCTTTTTCTTATAGTGCTAGATGGGATTCAGTTGGATTAGATTGTTCATATTGTAAATATTTTAAAGGACCTCAAAAATGGCCAGATATTAACAAGGAGTCAATTTGTACATTTCATAATTTTTCATTGAAAATGCAATTGCAAGATAATGGATATAAATTAGAAGAATGGTTTTGTAAAAACTTTAGCAATGTTAGAGCATTTCCAAAAGCAGTTGCAGAACTAGAAACAATAAGAGAGAGATTAAAAGAAAAGATTTTGTACAAATGCAATTCAGATCCTTTTAGTGATAACGAGTTAGAAGAATTTGAAATCAAATAAATCACAACAATCATAGTTCAGACAAATGACAATGCTTAAAATAAACAACTTACACGCATCTATCGACGGTAAAGAAATCCTGAAAGGATTCACCCTGACTGTAAACGCAGGCGAAGTACACGCCATCATGGGACCCAACGGAACCGGAAAATCTACACTTGCCGCTGTATTAACCGGCAAAGACGGGTATGAAGTAACGCAAGGCAGCGTAGAATTTGACGGCAAGAACTTACTGGAACTGGAACCGGAAGAACGTGCACAGCAAGGCGTTTTCCTCGCCTTTCAATATCCGGTGGAAATTCCGGGAGTGAGTAATGCGAACTTCCTGAAAGCTGCGGTCAATGAAATCCGTAAATCAAAAGGTCTCGACAATATCGCACCGAATGAGTTTTTGAAACTGATGCGTGAGAAAATGGAACTGGTGGAAATGAGCAAAGATTTCATCTCCCGTTCTGTCAATCAGGGATTTTCCGGCGGCGAGAAAAAGCGCAACGAAATTTTCCAGATGGCAATGCTGGATCCGAAATTGGCAATTTTAGATGAAACGGATTCCGGTTTGGATATTGATGCCTTAAGAATTGTGGCTAACGGCGTAAACAAACTCAGAACCAAAGACAATGCCTTTATGGTGATTACGCACTATCAGCGTTTGCTGGATTATATAATACCTGATTTTGTACATGTAATGTACAACGGACAAATCGTTAAATCAGGTGATAAATCACTGGCTTTAGAACTGGAAGAAAAAGGCTACGACTGGGTGAAGGAATTAGATATGGTATAACTCACCGTCATTCGAACGCAGTGAAGCAATCTGTTGAATTATAAAGATTGCTTCGTTCCTCGCAATGACGCAAACGAACAAACAATGATAAACGAACTAGAAAATATACTTCCATCTGTCAAAAACGACCACCAGAAAGCATCGTTGCAAAACGCGATTGCCATTGGTGTTCCGTCGATGAAACACGAAGAATGGAAATACACGTATTACAATAAAATTTTACAACAGGGATTTTCACCTGCATTTGTTGTTGACCAACAACCGAGCGTCGAAAAAGAATTTATTGATGAATATGCCGTTTCTGAAAACAGAATCGTCTTTGTAAATGGTGTTTTTCACAATGAACTATCGCAGTTCAACAGTCACCCGAAAATTAATTTCTGGAACTCCAATAATATTTCTGAAATCAGCACCAAAGACTTTTTACTGGAGCTAAACAATGCCCTGGCAACAGATGGCGTATTTCTGGAAATCGGGAATAATGTTGTTTCGGAAGAGTTGATTGAAATCTTTTACATTCATACGAACTCATCGGCAATTGTCAACTTGCGTAACAAGATAAAAGTGGGCAAAAATGCGCAGGTGAAACTGGCGGAATATTACATTAACTACGATGCAAATCCCGCGTACAGCAATATCGTGACTGAAATAGAAATTGCACAGGATGCTATCGTGGAATTAGATAAAATTCAGGACGCAGGAAATCTGTTCAATATCACCGATAATACCTTTGTAAAACAGGATAGAAATTCGGTGGTAACGGTGAATACCTTCAGCCTGACCGGCGGAATTACGCGTAATGTATTACAGTTTGACATCAATGGTGAACATGCTACAGCAAATATGAATGGCTTGTATTTACTGCAATCAGAAGAACACGTAGACAACAGAACGCTGGTGAATCATAATGTGGCAAATTGCGAAAGCCATGAATTGTACAAAGGAATTTTGGGAGGAAAATCGACAGGTGTTTTTAACGGAAAGATTATTGTCAAACAACCTGCTCAAAAAACGAATGCCTTTCAAAGCAACCGTAATTTATTACTGAGCAATGATGCGAATATTTACACCAAACCGCAACTGGAAATTTTTGCAGACGATGTAAAATGCTCACATGGTGCCACCTCCTCACAAATTGAAGACAGCGAATTGTTTTACCTGCAGGCACGTGGTATCGGCAAAGAAGTGGCGCGTGGTTTATTGGTGTACGCTTTCGCAGCAGAAATGGTAGAACGAGTGAAAAACGAAAAATTAAGAAACAAACTGCAAAGCAGAATTGCTGAGTTGTTGAAGATAGAATTATAAAATGTAGCAATAAAACAATGTAACAATGAAATAATTATTTCATTATTGAATTACTCAATTAATTATGTCATTAAACATAGAACAAATAAAAATCAGTTTATTTAACGAAAAAATTCGTGTTGTATTTTTATTTATCCTGTTCATGCTAAATTATTCTTGTAAGGAAATGAAAAAAACTGAAAGTACAAATAAAGAAACAGTTTATAAAGATTCCTTTTTGTATGTATCTGTAGATGACAGAATAAAATTTCCAGACAGCTTTCAAGTAATGAATGATAGAATTGGGAAGGATTCTACTTTATATAATTTTATGTACGAAGATGCTCCATGTGTGATAGATAATGACACATTGAAATTTATTGTTTCATCAGCTTTAATAAATAATATTCCAATCTATTCTATTACATCTTATTACATAAGTTCTTTCAAAAAATCATATTTCCATAAAACTCATTTTTCCGCTGATGTAGCATTAGATTATGGAAACAATAAAACCCAAAGAAGTCCCTGTGAATTAGTCTTGAATAAAATATCTTATTCTATCGGAGATACTTTAATTGGAATGCTTATACAAAAAAATAATTCTGATTATTTGACAATTAATTATAAGCCAGACACTATTTGCTTTAAATACAAAATCTTACCAAAAGATAGTATTTCAAGCAATAGATATTTAAAGAACATAAAATACTACAACTGACAATGTCATTCAACATACAACAAATACGAGCCGACTTCCCTATCCTGACCGAAAAAATCAGGGGCAAACAACTTGTCTATTTAGATAATGGCGCATCCACACAAAAGCCGCAAGCGGTGATTGATGCGGAAAGTTATTACTACGAACATCAGTATGCCAATATTCACCGCGGCGTACATTATTTATCGCAAATTGGAACGGATTTGTATGAAGGAGTTCGTAAGCAGGTGCAACAATTCATCAATGCCAAACACGAACATGAAGTCATTTTTACCAAAGGAACGACCAATGCCATTAATTTAGTGGCCTATACATTCGGTAGAAAATTTATCCATGAGGGCGATGAAATTGTAGTCACAGAAATGGAACACCATTCCAATATCGTTCCCTGGCAGATGTTGTGTGATGAAAAGAAATGTGTGTTGAAAGTCATTCCCCTGCAAGCTGACGGAACGATTTTATTGGAAGATGCAGAAAAACTCATCACAAAAAAAACTAAATTGGTTTCAGTGGTGTATGTTTCTAATGCATTAGGCACCATCAACCCCATTGAAGAACTGATTGCACTAGCGCATAAAAACGGTGCAAAGATTTTAATCGATGCGGCACAGGCCATTCAGCATTTTAAAATTGACGTACAGGCAATGGATGCTGACTTTCTGGTATTCAGCGGACATAAAATCTACGGACCAACCGGTACCGGAATTTTATATGGTAAAGAAGCTATTTTAAACGGTATGCCACCTTACGAAGGCGGTGGTGATATGATAAAAACGGTTTCCTTTAAAGGAACTACTTACAATGATTTACCATTTAAATTTGAAGCCGGAACACCCAATATTGCGGGCTGTGTGGCATTAGGTACTGCCATAAAGTATGTGGAAGAATTAGGGGTGGAAAACATCAAAGCTTATGAAACGGAATTGTTGAATTATGCTACCGAGAAATTATCCGCCATTGAAGGATTGAAAATTTACGGAACGGCTGCGCATAAATCCTCTGTGATTTCATTTTTGCTCGAAGGCATTCATCCCTACGATGTGGGCGTAATTCTGGATAATATGGGCATTGCCATCCGTACCGGACATCACTGTGCACAACCGGTGATGGATCATTACGGAATTCCGGGCACCTGCCGTGCTTCGTTTGCCTTTTACAATACAAAAGAGGAAGTGGATGTTTTAGTGGAAGGAATTTTGAAAGCAAAGAAAATGCTCAGCTAAATGTCATCCCGAACGCAGTAAGGGAACTTGTTTAATTTAAACGAATAACGAATTGAATACAATAAATAACATACAAGACGAAATCATCGAAGATTTTTCCATGTACGACGACTGGAATGATAAATATGAATACCTGATAGAGTTCGGAAAGTCATTGCCATTAATTGAAGAACAATACAAAACGGAAGAAAACAGGATTCATGGTTGTCAGTCAAAAGTATGGCTGCACGGTGAGATGAAAGACGACAAGCTGTATTTCTTTGCAGATTCAGATGCCATTATCACCAAAGGAATTGTAGGCTTGTTAGTAAAGGTATTAAGCGGACACATACCCAAAGAAATAGCAGACAGTGATTTATATTTCATTGGCAAAATCGGATTGCAGGAACACTTGTCGCCTACCCGCGCGAACGGACTGGTGAGCATGATTAAAAAAATGAAAACATACGGTATAGCTTTTCAGGCAAATGCGAATAATTAATTTAACAGAGTTACACAGAGAATTAAAATGGAGACTGAAGCAACACAAAAATCATTTATGGAGATAAAAGACGAGGCGATTAATCAGATTCAGACGATTTATGATCCGGAAATACCGGTTAATATATACGAGCTGGGATTGATTTATGAAGTGAACGTGGATATCGATAACAACGTACATGTGCTGATGACTTTGACCGCACCGAATTGTCCGGCAGCGGAAAGTCTCCCGGCAGAAGTGGAAGAAAAGATAAGAGCCATTGAAGGCGTAAAAAGCTGCAGCGTGGAAATCACCTTTGAGCCGACATGGGACCAGGAAATGATGAGCGAAGCCGCTAAACTGGAACTGGGATTCTTATAATTTAAAATAAAGCAATAAAACAATGAAATAATAAATTTCAAATAAAAATTGACAAATTGACACTAAAAAACAATAGCACAATTTTTGCATAACCATTATTAAATTAATTCATTACTCAATTATCAAATTTATAAAATATGTATCCAGAACACATTACCAAACCATGCGAAGAACAATTAACAACTGCTGGTTTTAAAGCGCTTAAAACGCCTGAAGAAGTAACTGAAGTTTTGTCTTCCACAGAAGGTACGACTTTATTAGTATTTAATTCCGTTTGTGGTTGTGCAGCAGCAAATGCTCGTCCGGCAGCTTTAGCTTCTATCACGCACGAAAAACATCCTAAAAATTTAGTGACTGTTTTTGCCGGAGTTGACGGAGATGCCGTAGCCAAAGCAAGAGAATTTACGTTTCCTTTTCCACCGAGTTCACCAAGTATTGGCTTATTCAAAGACGGAAAGTTAGTTCACTTTATCGAGCGCCATATGATTGAAGGTCGTCCTGCAAAGATGATTGCTGACAATCTGGTAGCGGCATACGAAGAATATTGCTAATCGTTTATTCGGACAATTATAGGTGCTCTTCCAACTAAAGATGGAGGACCTGCAATTATTGGTAATTCTATTTCCTGATCAGTATCTATTTTTAATGTAACTCCGATTGTATTTGCACCACCTGTAAAAGAAATATTATTATCACCATTTTGAATATTTATATCTATTTCAAATTTCGCAATATCACCTGATGTTACAGATGCCGAAATATTATTAGTAGATCTTAATTCAAAATTTGCTGTTCCCGGAGTTTGTAAATTGGTGAACGTAATAATTGCACCGTTAATTGGTATTACTGGATCGATATTTAAAAAATTTAACCATGCAGTTGCTCCAGGCGGGATAGTAATTATAATTTTATGTGCCATACAAATATTTTAAAATACAAGATAAATAAATCTTTCTAAATAGTATAGCTTTATATTTAGTAAATTATATTTTTTAAAATTAACATGTTAATGTACTCAATGCCAATGATTATATTTGCGCCATGAAAAGAGACCTGCGTATCGTATTTATGGGAACACCGGATTTTGCGGTGGCTTCGCTCGATATTTTATTACAACATAAGTATAATGTGGTAGGTGTCATTTCCGCACCGGACAAACCTGCTGGTCGCGGACAACAACTGCAGCAGTCGGCAGTAAAGAAATATGCGGTAGAAAAAGGATTACATATCCTACAACCAGAGAAATTAAAAAATGCTGTGTTAATTGATGAATTAAAAGCATTAGAAGCTAATTTGTTTATAGTTGTGGCATTTCGTATGCTGCCGGAAATCGTCTGGCAAATGCCGGAATACGGCACCTTCAATCTGCATGCTTCGCTCCTGCCGCAATACCGCGGCGCTGCGCCTATCAACTGGGCGGTGATTAACGGAGAAAAAGAAACCGGCGTCACCACTTTCTTTTTACAGCATGAAATAGATACCGGAAATATCATCCTGCAGGAAAAGATAAAAATAAATGATGAAGACAATGCCGGAATCGTACACGATAAACTGATGCAGCTTGGTTCAGAGTTGGTGTTAAAAACAGTGCAGGCAATTGAAGATAATTCCGTTAAGGAACAAGCACAAAGCAATGCACCAGCCAAACACGCTCCGAAAATATTTAAAGAAACCTGCCTTATTGACTGGCATAAATCTGCTTCAGAAATACACAACCTGATTCGAGGTTTATCGCCTTATCCTGCTGCATTTACTTATTTAAATGGAAAAACCTTGAAAGTTTATGCTGCACAAATTAGTGGCATTCAACGAGAAGCTGCTCCTGTTTTAGAACATATACCCGATTCTATCGTAAGATTTTCAACAGATAACAAAACCTATTTATCTTTCAAATGTACGGATGGTTGGCTTGATATTTTGGAGTTACAACTGGAAGGCAAAAAAAGAATGAAGGTGGATGAGTTTTTAAGAGGGCATAAATTTTAAATCTTAACTTAGTGTAAAATATAGTGTATGTTCAATAATACATTTCTTTTAAGGTTATCTGTATCAGTTATACTATTAGTTCATAGTATTGCCGGTATGTTTAACAACGGCATTAATGATTTCGGGAATCTGTTTTTAAATCAAATCGGTTTTGCGCCACTTGGTGTACCGATTGCATGGGCAATAAAATTATCACACCTCGCTGCCGCGATTTGTTTGTTATCTCAGAAATTTATAAAACCTGCATGCATTGTTACCATATTTGTTCTTATAATGGGAATTATCTTAGTGCATTTTAAAGAAGGATGGTTTGTCGTAGGTGGCGGTAGAAACGGTGTAGAATTCAATTTCTTACTGATATTCGTACTAATTGCTATCATGTTTCCAAATGGATTTGAAAAAAGCAAATAATAATCCTTTATAAAATATATTCACAGCTGTCTATAACCCCAAATTCTTAATTATCTATTGTTTATCGGATAGTCGGGTAATGTTGTCTAATTTTCCATAAATAAAAATATTCTATGGCAACAGCTACAGCAAAACCGGAAGCAAAAATCAGAAAGGTAAATTTTAAGTTTGAAAAACCTTTCCCGAAGCACTGGTATAACGATAATCCAATCGCAACACATTTTATGAATGCCCAGCATTTGGCTTTTCCGGATGGAGAGAAATTCTTCATCAGAAGTGTAAAGGCATTTGCAGATGTTTATAAAAACGATCCTGAATTGAAAAAACGAGTAGATAATTTCATAGGTCAGGAAGGAACGCACTATGCAGAGCATCAGAAATTCTGGGATATTATGGAGTCGCAAGATTTACAGCCGATGAAATTTGTGGATGTATTCCGTAAAACGGCCTGGAATGGTCTGGAAACATGGGCTCGTAAAACATTAACTAAAAATCAATTTGGAAATAAAATCGCTTTGAGTGTTACCGTTGCATTAGAACATTATACAGCTATGCTGGCAGAAAGTGGTATTTTAAATAAAGATATTACAGAAAAGATGCCGCAGGAAATGAAAGATTTATTCATGTGGCACGCTGCAGAAGAAATCGAACATAAGGCTATACCTTTTGATGTGTTGAAAAAAGTGGATGATAGTTATGCTTTACGTGTTGGCGGCATGGCCATTGCCACCTGGGGCTTATGGTTTTATCTTGGATTAGGTACGGTGATGCTGACTGCTCAGGATAAAGATGTGAAAGCAAAAGATATTCCGAAAGACCTGTTTATGTTCTTATCTAAATTCAGGGAAACTTTTGGAGGCACACTGGCATCCCAGTATTTTCAGTATTTCAGAAAAGATTTCCATCCTGACCAAATCGATAATTATCATCTTGCAGAAGAATTACTGGCCGGTAAAAATTATGCGTGATTTCGACAAGCTCAATCTATACATTGCACTCCTTTTATTAAATTATGATTGTACGTAAATAAGAAACCTATGTCAGCAACAACAAGCACTAACAAGAAAACGGCAACAGAAAAGAAAACATACGATCCGGAAGAAATAAAAGTTCGTCGTGTTAATTTTTCTTTCAGCAAATCAAATCCGAGATTTTATTACAAGAATAATCCGTTCAGTACCCACTTTATAAATGCCTTGCACATAGTGTTTCCGACAGGAGAACGCTTCTTCGTAAATTCAGTATTGAAACATCAGAAAAAAATTACAGACGAAAAACTGAAAAAACAGGTACGTAATTTCTGCGGACAGGAAGGCATACATAGTTCCATGCACGAACGTTTCTGGAATATCCTGAAAGAAAATGGTTATGTTATCAAAGGATATGAAAATCACATTGATAATTTACTGCATAAGATTATTGCCAAAATTGAAATAGAAGGCACTCGAATCAATAATATTGATTTGACGGCGACTGTTTGTTTAGAGCATTTCACAGCTTTGTTTGGCCATGCCATCTTTATGCATGTAGATACCAACAAAGGCACGGTACCGGAAGATATTGCCGAACTGTTTCAATGGCATGCCGCGGAAGAAATAGAGCATAAAAATGTGGCCTTCGATGTATTTCAGAAAGTAGATGATGCGGAGTATACCAAACGTGTTTTATTAATGCCGATTGTAACAGCCTTACTTTATTTCTACCTGTCTGTTGGAACAGGAATGTTAATGTATCAGGATAGAAAATATCTCGATTTCAAAAAACTTCCAAAACAGTTTATGGAATTTACCACAGGTCTTTTAAACGACTTGCACAGTGATTTATACAAAGATTATTTCAATTTCTTTAAACGTGATTTTCATCCATCTTTCTTAAATGACTATAATTTAGCAGAAGATTTCTTTAAGGATAAAACATACGCATAAACTTTATTTTCCTGTTTATCATAAATATCTGATTAGTGCATTAAAGTGTATTAAGATTTAATTTAATATACACGCAGTCTTAAAATGCATTTTATTTTAAGATTGAAAAATTAGCAAAACATTAAAAATTACTGTAGATTTCGTGTCTAATTTATTTTTAAACTAAAATAACAGACATGAAAGTAACAAGAGTATTAGCAGTAATGATGGTTGCACTTACACTGGGTTTTGTAAGTTGTAAACCAAAAGACGCAGACATCAAGGCAGCAGTAGAACAAGCAGTAGCTGCATTACCAGACGCTGCAGGCGCAACCATTGAAGTGAAAGATGGCGTTGCCACTATTTCAGGAATATTTAAGGATGAAGCGGCAAAGGCTGCTGCAGAAGCTGCTGCAAAAGCTGTTAAAGGCGTAAAATCCGTGATTAACAATGGAACGATTGAAGCACCCGTTGTCGCAGCACCAGTAGAAATTACAGCGGATGATCCGTTAACGAAATCAGTAGCAGATGCAACGAAAGATTTCCCAACAGTAAAAGCAGAAGTAAAAGACGGCGTTGTAACCTTAACAGGTGAGATAACAAAACCTAATCTGATTAAATTAATGCAATCGGTGAATGCATTAAAACCAAAGAAAGTAGATAACCAATTAACTGTTAAATAAAATCAGGAGGAAACAAATTATGGCTTTACAAGATAAATATAAAGAATTGACGGATGCGGCAAGCGCAGCAGGCGTTACAGACTTACAGGTTAGAGAACAGGATAATGTTTTATATATTGATGGAACGGCTCCAAGCGGCGCAATAAAAGACCAGCTTTGGGTAATTTATGACAAAATTGATCCGAATTTTGTTTCGGGTGATTTAGTCCTAAATGTTAATGTGGATATTGCTGCAACTGTTACAAAAGTAAAAGTAGTTACACAAAGCTCAAACCTGAATATCAGAAAAGGTCCCGGAACAGACCAACCAATTGTTGGAAAAGCTGCTCATCATGAAATCATCACTTTAGTGAGTCAGTCAAGTGAGCAATGGTGGTTAGTGAGACCAGTCGATGGCGAAGAAGGTTATTCTTATGCACGTTATTTAGAGCCTGTTACAGAGTAATCTCTTTAACTAATTATAAAAGAGCTGTCTTATTAATTTAAGACAGCTCTTTTTTATTAAAATAGTGGAGCCGTTCCCAATGGAACGGCTCCTAAATAAACCACATGAACAACGGCTAACTCATTTATGTGATTACAAGTTTGGTGCCAGTTCTCAATTTAACAATTAACGATGTACGATTAACGGTGCAAAGTATTGTCAATTGATAATTGTTAATCGTTAATTATTCTCTTTCACCTGTTTATCTTTCGGATATTTAATGGTGTACACCAGTTTTATCTTTCTGGATTCATTCGGCTGTAGTTTTATTTTCCATAATAACTTGCCATATTCTTCCGTAACGGTGGCACCGTTTGCATCTTCCAGCGTTACTTCAATCTGCGAATTTTTTGAAATCGGATACTGATCTAAGAGTTCAATTTCAATCGC